>JBIOTN010000127.1:0-45635 GCA_044866005.1 Candidatus Rokuibacteriota bacterium
AAGACCCCCCCGATTCCCCCCCCTCGGGTGCGGCGGCGGAGCCGCCGGGAGGGCCTTTCGCGGGGCCTGACGGCCGCGCTCCGGGGGCGCGCCTTGACAGGTCGCCGCTTTCCTCTCTACAGTCCTCCCTAGCACGCGTTCATCCTGTCGTCGGTCCCGGCTCTGCCTCCACCGGACGCCGAAAGGAGGAGCCGCCTCGCCGCGGGCTGGTCGCCTGCCGACCGTCGTGCGGCCGGCCGCACTCGCCACCCGCTACACGCCACCGAAAAGGGGGAATCGCCGTGAGCACGCGAGGTCGTCTCTCTAGCATCACGCTGGTCGGGCTCCTGCTGCTCGGGCTTGCCCCGGCCGGCCCGGCGGACGCCCAGTGCCAGCTCGGCGTGCCGATGATCAAGATCGGCGTGCAGGGCGTGAACTCGGGCTCGCACGCGGACTACGGCCGCCAGATCCTCATGGGCGCCACGCAGGCGGTCGACGAGATCAACGGCGCCGGCGGGATCCTGGGCTGCAAGCTCGAGATGAAGTTCATGGACGACGAGAACAAGCCGGCGGTCGGCGTGAAGAACGCCCGGTACCTCGTGACGGAATGGGGCGCCCACTTCCTCTACGGCACGGACTCCAGCGGGGTCGCCATGGCGATCGGCCCGATCCTGCCCGAGCTCGGCCGGATCCAGTTCTTCACGCACGCGGCGACCCACCGCCTCACCGAGGAGCTGGTCGCCCAGAAGGGGATCCAGGAGATCGTGCGCGTGAGCGTCCCCGTCTACCAGGACGCGATCACCGCCGCGCTGGTCTTCAAGGACCGGCCGGAGATCAAGCGCTGGGCGACGATCGGCGCCGACTACGAGTACGGCTACGCCTCCTGGAACCTCTTCAAGGAGACGCTCAAGAAGTACCGCCCCGACGTCGAGTTCGTGGCGGCGGCCTGGGCGCCCTTCCTGACGATGGACTTCTCGCCGCACATCGCCGCCGTCATGGGCGCGAAGCCGGACGCCATCTTCTCGACGCCGTGGGCGGGCGAGGCCGTGGGCCTCCTGCGGCAGGCCCTGCTCCAGGGCGTCTTCGACCAGACCCAGGCGTGGTGGCAGGCCATGGGCGGGTCGGTCGACGTGCTGGAGGGGATCGCGCCCGAGGTGCGGGAGAACCGCTTCAAGGGGAAGCTCTGGGCGACGGCCCGCTACATCCACAACTGGCCGGACACGCCGGAGAACAAGGCCTTCGTCGAGCGCTTCCGCCAGCGCTGGGGGCGCCTGCCGAACTACTCGGCCGAGACGACGTACTCGGCCGTCATGATCACGAAGGCGGCCGTGGAGAAGGCGCGGAGCCTCGAGACGAAGGCCGTCATCGGGGCGCTGCGCGGCGGGCAGTTCACGACGCCGGCCGGCGTCCGCACCTTCCGCGACGAGGACCACCAGTTCGTCTACAACGTCCCCGCCGGCCGCGTGGTGATCGACCCCAAGTACCCGATCCCCGTGCTCGGGGAGCTCCGGATCGTCCCGGCCAGGGACTACTACCGCCACCCGCCGTTCACGCCGGTCGCGGCGACGAAGTAGCGAACCGCGCCGCCTCGCGGGCCCGGTCGGCCGCTGGCCGGCCGGGCCCACCCCCACCCCGCGAGCGCCGCGCCAAACCGGTCCGGACGCTCTCGGCGAGAACAGCATGACGCTCGAGCAGCTCGGCTACCAGGGGCTCGTCGGGCTGAGCCTCGCCATGTACCTCTGGCTCGTGTCCGCCGGGCTGACCATCATCTTCGGGGTCCTCGGCGTCCTCAACTTCGCCCACGGGAGCCTCTTCATGGTCGGAGCCTACCTCGCCTACACGGCGTACGGGCTCTGGGGCTGGCCCTTCTGGGTCGCCGTCCTCGTGAGCCTGGCCGGCACGGGGCTGCTCGGGCTCGTGATGGAGCGCGGCTTCATCCGGCACCTCTACGGCGTGGACGAGGCCTACCAGCTCCTGCTGACCTTCGGCTTCATCCTGATCCTCGACGACGCGGTGAAGTTCATCTGGGGCGGCGTGTTCAAGATCCCCCCCATCCCCCGGTTCCTCGACGGCGCCTGGCTGCTCTTCGGCCGGCCGTTCCCCGTCTACAACGCCTTCATCATGGCCGTGGGGGTGGCGGTCGCGGGCGGGCTCTGGCTCCTCTTCGAGCGGACGTGGTGGGGCCGGATGGTGCGCGCCACGGCCTCCGACCGCGAGATGGCGGGGGCCATCGGTGTGCGGGTGCCGCGTGTCTTCGCCGGCGTCTTCGTGCTCGGCTCGATGCTGGCGGCGCTCGGCGGGGCCCTCGGCGCGCCGGTCCGCGTCGTCACCCCGGGCGTCGGCGCCGCCATGATCATCCAGGCCTTCATCATCACGGTCATCGGCGGCCTGGGGAACCTCCGCGGCGCCTTCGTCGGCTCGCTGATCGTCGGGGTGCTCTCCGCCTACGGGACGGTGTTCTTCCCGGTCTTCGAGCTCTTCTTCATCTACGTCATCATGGCGGGGGTGCTGCTGATCCGCCCCCAGGGGCTCTTCGGGGGCGCCTGATGGCGGGCGCGCGCCGCCTCGAAGCCGGGCTCGGCGCGGTCGTGCTGGGCGGGCTCCTGCTCCTGCCGCTCGGCGCCGGCCGTTACGTCGTTTACCTCACGATGCAGATCCTCATCCTGGCCGTGTTCGCGCTCGGCTTCAACGTGCTCTTCGGGTACACGGGGCTCCTTTCCTTCGGCCAGGCCGGGTTCTTCGCCGTCGGCGCCTATACCTGCGCGCTGATCCTCCTGGAGGTGCCCTCGCTCCTCCTGGGGCTCGCCGGCGGGGTGGCGGCCGCCGGGCTGGCCGCGCTCGTCCTCGGCGCGCTGTCGGTGCGCCACACGCGGATCTACTTCTCCATGCTCACGCTCGCCTTCGGGATGATGATCTACTCCGTCGCCTGGAAGTGGCGTGACGTGACGGGCGGGGACGACGGCCTCGTGGGGATTCCGCGGGCGCCGCTCGGCCCGCCCGCCTTCCCCGGGCCCTCCGTCGCCGCGCTCGAGCGCTACTACTACGTCGTCCTCGTCACGGCGGTGGTGGCGGTCGTCCTCATGCGGCGGCTCGTCCGCTCCCCTCTGGGGCTGACCCTCCAGGGCATCCGCGACAGCGAGAGCCGGGTCGCCTTCACGGGCGTGTCGGTGCGCGCCTACCGGCTCGCCGCGTTCACCATCGCGGGCGTGTACGCGGGTCTCGCCGGGGCGCTCTTGCCCGCGCTCGAGAGCACGGTCACCCCGCCGATCGCGCACTGGTCGAGCTCCGCCGAGCCGGTCCTGGCGACCCTCCTCGGGGGGATCCGCGCCTTCTGGGGGCCCGTGATCGGGGCCGTCCTCTTCTTCGTGATCAAGGACGTCATCGTCCGCTTCACCGAGTACTGGCTCATCTGGCTCGGCGCCATCGTGGTCGTGCTCGTCCTCGGGTTCCGTGGCGGGGTGGCGAGCATGCTGGAGCGCCTCCTGGCCGGCGTCGCCGGGCCGTCCACCGGCGCGCCGGGCGGGCGGAAGGCGGGATGATGGAGCTCCTGCGCGTCGAGGGGCTTCGCAAGCTGTTCGGCGCGCTCGCCGCGGCGGACGGCGTCGACCTCGCCATCCCGGCCGGGCGGCGCACGGCCTTGATCGGCCCCAACGGGGCGGGGAAGACGACCCTCATCAACCTCGTGACGGGCGGCCTCGCCCCGGACGCGGGGCGCGTCTTCCTGGAGGGCGAGGAGATCACGCGCTGGCCGATCCACCGTCGCGTGCGGCGGGGGCTCACGCGCTCCTTCCAGCTCATGAACATCTTCCCCCGGGTGACCGTGCTGGAGAACCTCCTGATCCCGGTCCTGGCGCGGCACGGCCGGTCCCACCGGCCGCTCGGCGCGGTGGCGCGGGAGCGTGACGCCGTGGGCGAGGCGGAGGCGCTCCTGGCGGAGCTCGGCCTCGCCGCCTTCCGGGACCAGGCTGCGGCGGCGCTGTCCCACGGCGACCAGCGCCTGCTCGAGCTGGGCATCGCGCTCGCGCCGCGGCCGAGCCTCTGCTTCCTCGACGAGCCCTCCGCGGGCCTGAATCCCCTGGAGCGGGTGACGGTGCTCGAGCTGGTCCGCCGGCTCTCCGAGGCGCGGCGGACCACCTTCGTCATCGTCGAGCACGACATGGACGTGGTCTTCTCGCTGGCGGACTGGATCGTCGTGATGAACCGGGGCCGGGTGCTGGCCGAGGGGCCACCGGCCGAGATCCGGGACCACCGTGAGGTGCGCGAGATCTACCTGGGCGAGGAGCTGTCCGCGTGATCCTGGCGCTCGAGGGCGTGGTGACCGCCTACGGCCGGAGCGAGGTCCTCCGCGGCGTCAGCCTGGAGGTGGCGCCGGGCGAGATCGCCTGCCTGCTCGGGCGGAACGGGGCGGGGAAGACCACGACGCTCCGCAGCATCATGGGGCTCACGCCGCCGCGCGCCGGCCGGGTGCGATTCCGGGGGCGCGACATCACGCGGTTGCCGCCCTATGCCGTCGCGCGGCTGGGGATCGGCTACGTGCCCGACGATCGCCGGATCTTCCCGGACCTCACGGTGGCGGAGAACCTCGAGATCGGCCGGCGGGCCGCGGGGCGGGCGGGCCGGTGGACCGCGGCCGAGGTCACCGCCCTCTTCCCTGCGCTCGCGCGGCTCGTGGGCCAGCGGGGCTTCGGCCTCTCGGGCGGCGAGCAGAAGATGCTGGCGATCGGGCGCGCCCTCATGGGCAATCCCGAGCTCCTCGTTCTCGACGAGCCCTCCGAAGGGCTCTCGCCCCTCGTGGTCCGCGACCTCGTCGGTGTCCTCCGTCGGATCCGGGACGACGGCGTGACGCTGCTCCTCGCCGACCAGAATCTGAAGTTCGCCCGGCGGGTGGCGGACCGGGGCTACGTCCTCGACAAGGGGGCGATCCAGTACGCGGGGACGCTCGAAGCGCTGTGGGCGGACGAGGCGGTGGTCCGCCGCTACCTGGCGGTCTGAGGGCAGCCCGGGCGTGGCACCGCGGACGGCGATGGAGCTCCGGAAAGGCCTCGCGCTCGCCATCCTCTGGGCCGACCTCCCGGTGGACACGCGCGCCGAGTTCGAAGCCTGGGCCGCCGGGGAGCCGATCGCCGACTGCGACCGGGCCGCGGGCGTGCTGAGCGTCGGGCGCTACGCCGCCGTCTCCGGCGGGCCGACCTTCGTCGAGGTCTACGAGCTCGCGCGCGAGGAGGCGGCCGCCTCGCCCGCGTGCCTGGCGCTCCAGGAGGCGACGCTCCGCGCGCTGGCGCGGGCCGGCGCCATCGCGTACGCGCCCGGCGCCGGCGCCGCCGCGGCGGCGGCCCGCGGCGGGCTCCACTTCGCGTCCGGCGTCTACGCGCAGATCTTCCCGCCCGCACTCGACGAGCGGAACGCCGTCCACGGCCCGCCGCCGGCGCTCCAGGTCGGCCGCATCGGCATCCCGCCCGAGCACGAGAACGAGTTCAACGAGTGGTACAACTCGGAGTACCTCGTCGGCTACCTCAAGGTGCCGGGTGTCTACAGCGCCCGCCGCTACGTCAACCGGTCGGCCGGGCTCCGCTACCTGACGGTCTACGAGCTGGCGCACGCCGAGGTGAGCCGGCAGGCCGACTGGGACCGCGCCCGGGCCCAGTCGGTGTGGCGGCGGCGGATCGAGCGGCTCTGGACCCACGCCCCGGGCTCGCCCGGCATCTACCGCCGGCTCGCCGCCCGCTGAGCGCTGCGGCTGGCGGAGGATGCGTCCGGGCACTACCTGCGGCGCCGCGGCCCACCGCGGGTGCCTTGACAGCCCCGCGACCCGAGCATAGAGTCCGGCTCACCGAGCGACCGAGAGGAGTCGACACTCGGAGGCGTGCGCACCCGGGGTAGACCAGGCGGGAAAAGGAGAGGAGCCATGGATCGAGGGCGACGGATCGTGGGGACTGTGGGCATCATGGCGCTGCTTGCCGCGCTCGCGGCGCCGCCACCGGCCGCGGCCCAACAGGTCGTGAAGATCGCCGCGGGCGTCCCGCTCACCGGGCCTCTGGCGAAGCAGGGGCAGGAGGTGGCGAACGCCGTGAAGCTCGCCGCCGAGGAGTGGAATCGGAAGGGCGGAGTGCTGGGCAAGAAGATCGAGGTGCTCGAGGCCGACGACCAGGGCAACCCCCAGGTCGGCGTGGCCGCGGCCGAGAAGGTCGCTGCGGATCCTGCCGTGCTGGGGGCGGTGTGGGGGATCACGAGCGTGACGTGCATCCCGGTCTCGGAGGTTCTCGAGCGGGTGAGCCTGGTGCTGATCAGCCCGGGCTGCACCAACCCCAAGGTCACCGACCGGGGGCTGAAGAACGTCAACCGGGTCTGCGCCCGGGACGACGCTCAGGGTCCGGCCGGCGCCATCTTCGCCGTCCAGGACCTCAAGGCGAAGAAGATCGCGATCTTCGACGACGGCACGACGGGCCCCAAGGGCGCGGCCGACGAGGTGGAGAAGAAGACCAGGCAGCTCGGCGCGACGCCCGTCCGCTACGTGATCCGGTCGGGTGACAAGGATTTCCGCGCCATCCTGGCGACCGTTCCCAAGGACGTCAACGTGATCTACGCGAGCCTCTGGGCGCCGGACGCGGCCCTCCTCGCCAAGCAGCTCCCCGACGTGGGCCTGAACGTCCGGATGATCGGCCCGGACGGCCAGTTCGAGCCGGTGGACTACATCCAGGCCTCCGGCGGCGCTGCCGAAGGGAACTACGTGACGTTCCTCGCGCCGGACCTGAAAAAGGTCCCCGCCGCGGCGGCCTTCGTGAAGGCGTTCGAGGCCAAGTATGGCCCGGTCAGCTCGTACGGCCCGCTCGCCTACGAGGCCGCCAACATCATCCTGGAGGCGGTCAAGAAGGCGGGGAAGACGGATCGGGCGGCCGTCCGCGACGCCGTGCGTGCCACGAAGGAGTACAAGGGGATTCTCGGCGTGCCCATCAGCTTCGACGACAAAGGCGACGTGGCCGGCGGGGTGATCTTCGTCTACCAGGTGAAGGGGACCGGCTTCGAGCAGATCAAGACCATCGTGGTGAAGTAGCGCCCGCGAGCGACGCGACCGGCCGGGCGCGATGGCGCTCCTCGAGGCCGTCGGGCTGACGAAGGCCTTCGGCGGCCTTCGGGCGGTGCAAGACCTCGACCTCGAGGTCGCGGAGAGGCGGATCGTCGGCCTGATCGGGCCCAATGGCTCGGGAAAGACCACGGTCTTCAACCTCATCACGGGCGTCTATCGCGCCACGGCCGGCCGCGTCTCGTTCGACTCGGGGATCGCGGGCCGGAGGGAGCTGATCGGCCTGGCCTCCCACCGCATCACCGCGCTGGGCATCGCCCGCACGTTCCAGAACCAGCGCCTGTTCAACGCGATGACCGTCCTCGAGAACGTCCTGGTCGGCATGCACTGCCGGACGCGCAGCGGCATCGGGCGCATCCTGCTGGGCCTGCCGTCCGCGCGGGCCGAGCGGCGGCGCGCCGAGTCGCGGGCGGCCGAGCTGCTCGCGCTGTTCGGCGCGCGGCTCCTCCCGCGGGCGGAAGAGCCGGCGTGGAGCCTGTCGTACGCCAACCGGCGCCGGCTCGAAATCGCGCGGGCCCTGGCGACCGAGCCCCGGCTGCTGCTTCTCGACGAGCCGGCGGCCGGCATGAACCCGACCGAGACCCAGGAGCTCATGGGCGACATCCGCCGCATCCGTGACCGCGGAATCGGCGTGCTGCTCATCGAGCACGACATGCGGGTCGTCCGCGGCATCTGCGACCACGTGGTCGCGATGGACCACGGGGCGAAGATCGCGGAGGGAAGCTTCGAGGAGGTCCAGCGGAATCCGGCCGTGCTCGAGGCCTACCTGGGGCGCCGGGCGGGCCGTGCTTAGGCTGAGCGACGTCGTCGCCCACTACGGTCCGCTGCGCGTCCTGAAGGGCGTCAGCCTGGAGGTGCGCGCCGGCGAGATCGTGTGCCTCCTGGGCGGGAACGCCTCCGGCAAATCCACCACCATGAAGGCGATCCTGGGCGTGGTGCGGCCCCGGGCGGGCCGCATCGAATTCGACGGCGAACGCATCGACGGCCTGCCGACCGAGTCGATCGTGCGCCGCGGGATCTCGCTCGTCCCGGAGGCGCGGCGGATCTTCGCCCGGATGACCGTGTGGGAGAACCTCCTGATGGGCGCCTTCACGCGGCGGGGCGAGCCGGGGAAGGCGCTGGAGCAGGATCTCGAGCGCGTCTACGCGCTCTTCCCGCGCTTGCGGGAGCGGGCGCGCCAGGTCGGCGGCACGCTCTCCGGCGGCGAGCAGCAGATGCTCGCCATCGGCCGCGCCCTGATGGCGCGGCCCCGGCTGCTCCTGATGGACGAGCCCTCCATGGGGCTCGCGCCGGCGCTGGTGGACGAGGTCTTCGACATCATCCAGGCCCTCAACGGGCAGGGGACGACCATTCTGGTCGTGGAGCAGAACGCCACCGTGGCGCTCGGCATCGCCAGCCGGGGTTACGTCCTGCAGAACGGCCGGATCGTCGTCCACGACAGTGCGGACGCCCTCCTGCGCGCGGATCATATCCGGCGCGCCTACCTGGGCGAGACCTGACGCGTGGCCGAGATCCTCCAGATCCTGCCCCAGCAGCTCGTGTTCGGCATCGCGCTGGGGACCGTGTACGGCTTGATCGCGCTCGGCTACACGATGGTGTACGGCGTCCTCTTCATGATCAACTTCGCGCACGGCGAGGTCTTCATGATCGGCGCCTACATCGGCTGGTGGGCCCTCACGCTCCTGCTCCAGGCGCAGGTGGGCGGGCTCCACGCGGGCTGGGTCGTGCCGCTGATGCTCCTCCAGGCCATGCTCGGCGCCGGCCTCCTGGGCGTCTGTCTCGAGCGCTTCGCCTATCGGCCCCTCTACACGAAGGGGGCCACCCGCCTCGGGCCGCTCATCAGCGCGGTGGGCGCCTCGATCTTCCTCCAGAACGCCGTGATGCTGACCCAGGGCGCCCGGATGAAGGTCTACATGACGAGTCTCCTCTTTCCGCGCACGTGGCGCTTCCAGATCGGGGGAGTCAGCGTCTCGGCGCTCGTGGTGGTCATGAGCGCCGTCGCGCTCCTCATGATGTGGGGCCTGGACCAGCTCGTCCAGCGAACGGCCCTCGGGCGATCGATCCGCGCCGTGGCCGAAGACCGAGAGATGGCGGCGATCATGGGGGTGAACATCCGGCGGGTCATCGCCCTCACCTTCTTCCTGGGCTCGGCCCTGGGCGGCGCGGGCGGGGTGCTCGTGGGCCTCTACTACACGCAGATCGACTTCTTCATGGGGTACTCCGCCGGGCTCAAGGCGTTCACGGCCGCGGTCCTCGGCGGCATCGGCAACATCCGGGGGGCGATGCTGGGCGGGCTGGTTCTCGGGCTGGTGGAGAGCCTCGCCGTCACCTTCATGAATCCCGCCTACAAGGACGTGATCGCCTTCGCCATCCTGATCCTCACGCTGGTGTTCCGGCCCACGGGGCTGCTGGGGGAGTCGGTCTCCGAGTGGGAGAAAGTGTAGCCCGCCGTGCCGAGACCCGTCGCATCTCGGCGTCCTCGGTCGTCGCCGGCCCTCCTCATAGGGCTGGGTGGGGGGGCCGGCATACGCCTCGGCGCGGCTCGGGCCTGTGGGCGTCCTGCGTCACGGCCGGAACGCGCTCGGCCGGCGGCCGCGCGGCCGTTCCGGCCTCTGGGGCCCGGCGCGGGCCAAGCGTGAGCGCCGTGGCGATCCCCGTCGCATCGTGGCAGGCGCGCGCCGGGCTCGCGCTCGGGGCCGTCGCGCTCGTCGCCCCGCTCGTCGCGCCCAACGACTACTGGGTCGGCGTGATGGCGCGGATCTGTCTCTACACGACGCTGGCCCTCGGGCTGAACATCGTCGTGGGCTTCGCCGGTCTGCTCGACCTCGGATACGTCGCCTTCTTCGGCATCGGCTCGTACCTCTACGCCTTCCTCGCCTCACCCCACTTCGGCGTCCACCTGCCGTTCCTCGTGGCCGTGCCGATCGTCGTCGCGGTGACCGCGCTGTCCGGGATCCTGATCGGCGCGCCGACCCTGCGCCTCCGTGGCGACTACCTGGCGATCGTCACCCTCGGGTTCGGCGAGATCACGTACCTGCTCCTCATCAACCTGGACCGGCCCGTGAACATCACCGGAGGCCCGAGCGGCATCGTGGGCATCGACCCGCCCACGCTCGCCGGCTTTCGCGTCATCCGCAACACCGAGTACTACTACCTGTTCCTGGGCGGCCTGGCGCTCGCCCTCTTCGCCTCCGCCCGGCTTCGCAGCTCGCGCATCGGCTGGGCCTGGCAGGCGATCCGTGAGGACGAGCTGGCGGCGCGCCTCATGGGGATCAATACCACGGCGGCGAAGCTCCAGGCCTTCGCGATCGGCGCCTCGTTCGCCGGCATCGGCGGAAGCCTCCTCGCCTCCTGGCAGCGGTCGGTCTTCCCGGACAACTTCCTGTTCACCGAGTCCATCAACATCCTGGCCATGGTCATCCTGGGCGGGATGGGGAACCTCCTCGGCGTGGTGGTCGGGGCCAGTGCCCTGGTGGCCCTGCCGGAGATCTTCCGGGACTTCCAGGCCTACCGGCTCCTCGCCTTCGGGCTCCTGCTGATGGTGGTGATGGTGTTCCGGCCGCAGGGTCTCCTGACGCGGGAGGGCCGACGCGCGGCGGCGGAGGGCGTGCCCGTCCCCGACGAGGAGCTCGAGACGAAGGCCTGAGACCCGTCTCCATCGCACCGGGCCGGAAGCGACGCGTACCGGCTCGGCGCCGCGGGTGACGGAGCCCGGCCGGACCGGGGCGAGCCGGCGGCAGGACCTGCGGCGGTGAGGCGCGAGGATGCCGGACGCGACGGTCAGCGGCCCGAGGCGGCGTAGTGGTCGAGGATGAAGCCCGCGATGCTGTGGCGGGACGGCCGGTTCGGCAGCGCGTCGCCCGGGAACCAGCGGGCGTCCTCCAGCTCGTCCCGGTCGATCCGGAGCTCGCCGCCGGCGTAGCGCGCGACGAACCCGACCATGAGCTGGCTCGGGAAGGGCCAGTTCTGGCTCCCCACGTACCGGAGATCGGTCACCTCGACCCCGACCTCTTCCCGCACCTCGCGATGAACGGCGCCCTCGAGCGACTCGCCGTTGTCCACGAACCCCGCGACCAGGCCGTAGCGGCCGGGCGCCCAGCCCGCCTTCCGGGTGAGCAGGCAGCGGTCCCCGTCCCGGACCAGCACGATGACGGCGGGGTGGAGGTGGGGGAAGTGCTCGTAGCGGCAGCGCGGGCAGCGCTTTCCCCACTCGCCCGGGATCCGCTCCGTCGGCGCGCCGCACCGGGGACAGTGGCCGCTCGTGCTCTCCCAGTGGAGGGCCTGGAGCGCGATGCCGCCGAGCGAGAGGAGGTCGTCGGGCAGCCGCGTGCCCTGCATCGGCACGAGCGTCTCGCGGGCGAACCCGGCCGGCAGCGCGGCGTCGGCCGGCAGGGCCGCGACCCAGCACGGCGTGCCGCCGAGCGTCCCGAGGCAGAGCGGCCGCTCCAGCCGGCCGTCGAAGCCGGGGGGGAGATCGCCCACCGGGAGGCGGAACGGCGCGGCCTCTCCCAGGACGACGAGCCCCTGGCCCTGCACGATGAGCCAGTGGCCGCGCGGCTCGAGGCCGGCCTCGGAGAGCTTCGCCGGGACGAAGGTGTCGCCCAGGCAGTCGCGATTGAAGGGGAGGTAGACCGTGAGCGGCGTCATGGCCTCGCCTGGGATGGTACCGCGACGCCGGGGCCGGCCCAAGCCCCGACCCGCCCCGACCCGCCAGCTTGACGCGGCCCCGCTTTGGCCGGATAGTGGGCCCTTGCATGGCTCCGGCACCCATGACGAGCTGGAACGACGCCGAGCGGACGGCGCAGGCCACGCTCGACCGGCTCGGCGTCCCGTACGAGGTCATCACGATCGACCCCGCCTTCGCCGACACCGCGGCCTTCTGCGAGCGGTACGGCTACCCCGCGGACCACGCCGGCAACACGATCGTCGTCGCCTCCAAGAAGGAGCCGAAGCGCCATGCGGCGTGCGTCGTGCTGGCGACGACGCGGCTCGACGTGAACCACGCGGTGCGCGACCTTCTGGGCGTGTCGAAGGTCTCGTTCGCCTCCGCCGAGGAGACGGAGCAGGTGACCGGGATGGCGATCGGCGGGGTCACCGTGTTCGGCCTCCCCGACGGACTGCCCCTCTACGTGGACGAGCGGGTGATGCGACTCGACTACGTCATCTTCGGCTCGGGCGGCCGCAACGGGAAGGTCAAGGTGACGCCCGACGTGCTCAGGCGGCTGCCGAACGCGCGGGTCGTGCCCGGGCTCGCCCTCGAGCGCACCGGCTGACGATGGCGCGACGGCTCGCGGCACTGCTCGGACTTCTGCTGCTGGCCGGCTGCGGCGGCGGCTCGTCGTCCGGCGGCCCGAGCGGCCCCACGGATCCCGACCTGACCGTCCGGGTGGAGGGCGAGACGCTCGTCGCGGTCGACAGCCGGCTCTGCCACGTCCGCGGCACGCTCCGCAACATCACGGCCAGCGACACGCTCGACGTGACCATGCGCTGGCAGGCCATCTCCGCGTCCGAGAAGCTCCTCGGACGGACGGCGATCGTGGTGGGCGGGCTCCTCCCGGGCACGGCCCAGGACTTCGAGACCACGGCCTTCATCAGCAGCGACAGCCTCATCCCGTGCTCCTCGATCGCGCGCTTCGAGCGGTTCGAGACGATCATCCATCCGCGGTGAGACCGTCCGCGAGCCGACGCCACGCGGGCCGGTCGCGTGTTTGGCATTGACTCGACTCACCCTTGCGGCCAGAATATGGCCGCCCCCAGGGAGGGCCCGCGTGGAACGGTTCATCGAGACCCTGCTCGGCAAAGACGTCTACGTCAAGCTCGGCAAGGACTGGAACGTCCAGGGCCGGCTGGCGCGCATCGAGGAAGGCGGCCTCGTGCTGGAGCGCCACGGGATCCCGCCGATCTTCGTGGCCCTCTCCCGGGTGGGCACGATCGAGGAGGCGCGGTAGGGTGGGCAACCGTCCGGCGGAGCCGGCCGGCCGGCTGGTGCTCGTCGCCGACGACGACGCGGCGGTCCGCGACCTCGTCTGCGAGGTGCTTCAGGAAGCCGGGTTCCGCACCCTGGTCGCCACGGACGGCGAAGAGGTGACGGAGCAGGCGCGCGCGCATCGGCCCGCGCTCATCATCCTGGACGTGATGATGCCCAACGTGGACGGCTACACGACCCTCACGCGGCTCCGCTCCGACCCCCGGACTGGCGAGATTCCGGTGATCATCCTCACCGGACAGGCCGAGCCGCTCTATCGCACCCTGAGCGCCGGCGTCGGCGCCGTCGCCCACCTCACCAAGCCCTTCTCCCCCGGCCACCTGACCGAGACCGTGCGCCGGGTCCTCGACGCGAGCGGGCGGTGAACGAAGAGTTCAAGCGCCGCCTCGGCGAGATCCTGGTCGAGCGGGGATTCGTCTCGCCCGAGAAGCTGCGCGAGGCCATCCGGGTCCAGCAGCAGCAGGGGCGGCGGCTCGGGGAGGTCCTCCTGGAGATGGAGGCGCTCTCGGCCGACGAGCTCAACTGGGCGCTCTCGGAGCTCCTGGGCATCCCGTACGTCGAGTTCCGCGACGAGATGGTCGACCTCGACCTGGCGCGCACGCTGCCGGAAGAGGTCTTGCGGCGGCAGCAGGCGTTTCCGGTGCTGCGCGTGGGGAACGAGCTGACCGTCATCCTGGCGGATCCCCTGAACGAGCAGGCGGTCGTCGAGCTCGAGGCGTTGACCGGGGCGAAGGTCGCCACCGCGATCGCCGCGCGCGAGACGATCGTCCACCTCCTGGACAAGGCGTTTCCGCCGACGGCGAGCCGCCCCGGCGGCGTGCGGTACGCCGAGGTCGGCGGCCCCACGGCGACCCCCCTGGAGAGCGATCCCACGGGCGTCGCCCAGGTCTACGCGCTGCTCCTCGGGGCGCTGCGCGAGGACGCGACCGAGATCCACATCGACCCGCTGCCCGAGGAGGTCCGGGTCCGGTACCGCGTCGACGGTCGGCTCGTCGAGCGGGCCCGGCTCCCGAAGACTCTGCTGGCCGCCGTGGTCTCGCGCTTCCGCATCCTGGCCGGCCTCCGCGGCGAGAGCCTGCCCCGCCAGGCGCAGGTGCGGACGCGACTGGAGCGCCAGGAGGTGGAGCTCGACCTCCTCTTCTTTCCCACGCTCAACGGCGAAGCGGTCTCCGTGGGGATCTCGCCGCGCGGCCTCGGACCGCCGGCGCTGGACGCCTTCGACGTCGACAAGGGCGCGCGCGACGCGCTGACGCGGCTCCTGGCCGGCAGCGGCGTCGTCTTCGTCACCGGACGCCCGCGCGACCGCGCGGCGCTCCTCTATGCGCTGGCGCAGGCGGCCGCCGCGCCGACGAAGAAGGTCGTCACCGTCGAGCGCGCGGTCTCCTTCGTGGTGCCGGAGTTCGCGCAGGTCGAGCTGCCGGGCGAGTTCGGCGAGGGTGCCGCGACGATCCTCTCGCACCCGGCGGACGTGATCCTCGTCGAGGACCTCGGCGCCGCGCCGGCCTGCCTCGCCGCCCTGGGGAGCGCCGAGCGCGGCGCGCTCGTGCTGGCCGGGCTTCCCGCCGGCACCAACGCGGCGGGGCTCGCCCAGCTCCTGGCCCTCGACCTCCCGCGCGGCGCGCTGCTCGCCGGGACCACGGGCCTCGCCAGCGTGCAGCGCCAGGGGGGGCGACAGCACGTCGCGGTCCTCCCGATGACGGACGACCTCCGGCAGGAGCTCGTCGCACGACACGGACGTCAGGACTCGTGGACATCTCGGATCTCCTGATCCAGACGAAGGAGCGGGGCGGCTCCGACCTTCACCTCGCCGCCGGAGCGCGGCCGATGATGCGCCTGCACGGCGACCTGACGCCGGTGGACGGCGCGCCGCTGTCGCGCGACGCCGTGCACCGGATGATCTACGAGATCCTGAACGACGACCAGCGGCGAGCGTTCGAGGAGGTGCGCGACCTCGACTTCGCCATCGAGCTGGGTGAGATCGCCCGCTTCCGCGTCAACGTCTTCAACCAGCGGAACGGGGAAGGCGCCGTGTTCCGCGTGATCCCGACCCAGATCCGCTCGTTCCAGGAGCTGGGGCTCCCGGACGTCGTGCAGACGCTGGCGCTGCGCGAGAACGGCCTCGTGCTGGTCACCGGGCCCACCGGCTCGGGGAAGTCGACGACGCTGGCGGCGATGATCGACCTCATCAACTCCACGACGAAGAAGCACATCATCACGCTCGAGGACCCCATCGAGTTCGTGCACAAGTCCAAGAGCTGCCTGGTGAACCAGCGCGAGATCGGCCCGCACACGAAGTCGTTCGCCTCGGCGCTCCGCGCCGCCCTGCGCGAGGACCCCGACGTGATCCTCGTCGGGGAGATGCGGGATCTCGAGACGATCAGCCTGGCGCTGACCGCGGCGGAGACCGGCCACCTCGTGTTCGGGACGCTCCACACGAAGAGCGCGCCGAAGACGATCGACCGCGTCATCGACGCGTTTCCGCCCGGCCAGCAGCAGCAGATCCGCGTCCAGCTCGCCGAGGCGCTGCAGGGCGTGGTCTCGCAGCTCTTGCTGCCGACGAAGGACAAGAAGGGCCGGGTCGCGGCGCTCGAGATCATGGTCGCGACCATCGCCATCCGGAATCTGATCCGCGAGAGCAAGACGCACCAGATGCCGTCGGCCATCCAGACCGGGACGGCGCTGGGAATGCAGAGCCTGGAGCAAGCGCTGAAGACGCTCGTGATGCAGAGCCGGGTGGACCGGGCGCACGCCGAGTCGATCCTCCAGTCCTCGTCCGCCGGCTCGGCCACCCTCGGCGCCGCGGGGGGCACGCCGGCCGCGGCCGGGGCCGCCGCCCGCTGAGGACGACCCACATGGCGGAGCTCGACCCGATCCTGAGCGCCGCGGTCAGCTCGAACGCTTCCGACGTCTACCTCATCGAAGGCTCGCCGCCGACCGCCAAGGTGGACGGCGTCGCCGCGCCGCTCGACCAGGCCCCGCCGCTCACGCGGCTGGATTTACAGAAGCTCCTGATCCTCCTGATGCCGGAAGCCCAGCGGAAGGCTTTCGAGGCGACCGGCGAGGCGAACCTCTCCTACGTCCACCCGACCTTCGGCCGCTTCCGCCTGAACGCCTATCGCGCGCTCGGCGCGACCGGCCTCGTCCTCCGACGGGTGAAGACGGAGGTGCCCACCTTCGAGGCCCTCGCCTTGCCGCCGCTCCTGGGCACCCTCGCGCTCGAGCGTCAGGGCTTGATCCTCGTGGTCGGCGCGACCGGCGCGGGGAAGTCGACGACCGTCGCCGCCATGGTCGATCACCGCAACGCGGGCGCCCCCGGCCACATCGTCACCATCGAGGACCCGGTCGAGTTCATCCACCCCCGGAAGCAGAGCGTCGTCTCGCAGCGGGAGGTGGGGATCGACACGGAGTCCTACGCGGTCGCCCTGCAGAACGCCCTGCGCCAGGCCCCCGACGTCATCTTCGTCGGCGAGCTGCGTGATCCCGAGACGGTCGCCATTGCGCTCCACTCCGCCGAGACCGGCCACCTCGTCCTCTCCACGCTCCACGCGACGAACGCGACGGGCGCCATCGAGCGACTCCTGAACTTCTTCAAGCCCGACGTGCGGGACTCGATCCTCATGCAGCTCTCGCTCATGCTCCGCGCCGTCGTTGCCCAGCGGCTGGTCCCGCGCGCGGACGGGACCGGGCGCGTCGCGGCGATGGAGATCATGCTGAACACCCCGCGGATCCAGGCGCTGATCCGGCGGGGTGAGCTGGAGACGATCCGCCAGGCGATCGAGGAAGGCGTGAACGAAGGGCTCCAGACGTTCGACCACGCGCTCCTGACGCTCTTCCAGCAGAAGCAGATCAGCCAGGACGCGGCGCTCCAGTTCGCCGACAGCCCGAACAATCTTCGCCTCCGCATCAAAGGCATCAAGTAATCGTCGGGGGGGGGCCGCCCCTCCCACGCCTCCCCCGGGACCGTTGCGCGGGCGGAGCCCGCGCGCGACGCGTCCGGATCAACGGCTGCGGCCTTCCAGCGGCTGGCCGCCCGAATGGCGCTGGTGGACGCCCCGGCCGCGGGTGGCGCCGGACCGGGGCAAGCCGGCGACAGGCCCCGCGGCCGGGGCCCGCGGGGGTCCGCGGCCGGGGCCCGCGGGCGGGGTCAGCGGGCGAGGATGTCGCGGAGGAGCGGCTCGAGCTTCGCGGCGAGGCGGGCGTGGCCCTCCTCGTTCGGGTGGAGGCCGTCGGTCGTCAGGTTCGGGACCACGCCGTCGAGGAAATCCTCCACCAGCCAGGCCCCTTCGTCCTCGGCGATCCGGCGAAAGCCCGTGCGGTAGTCCTCGCCGCCGAGGGCGCTCAGGCTGATGTGGACGAGCACGACGCCCGCGCCGCTCTCCCGCACGCGGTGCACGATCGCCTGCAGGTTCCGCAAGGTCTCCTCGCGCGGCAGGCGCCGGAAGACGTCGTTGACGCCCAGCTCGACGACCACGAGCTGCGGCCGGTGGACGAGGACGTCCGTCTCGAGGCGGCGGACGCCCCCGGCGGTGAGATCGCCCGAGATCCCGGCATTCCGGACGGGGACCCCGAGCGTCGCCCCGAGCCGGAGCGGGAACGTGGTCTCGAGCGGCAGGCCGTGCCCGGAGGTGATGCTGTCCCCGAGGAACACCACGGTCCCGCTGCCCCGCTCGGGCGGCGGCGGGCGCACGCCTCGCGTGGGCCACCAGTAGGAGGCCGCGATGGCGAGGAGCGCGAGCGCCGCCACCGCGGCCGGCGCGCGCCAGGTCGCGGGGCGCCGCGCGCCGCGCGGATCGGGGATCCGGCCGGTCGGCACGGCCCGATGGTGCCTCGGGACCGCCGGGCGGTGCAAGCGGCGCCGCCAGCCGCTATACTCGCGCCGGAGCCGCCTTGCCCGACCGCCGCGTCCCGACCTACCTGCTCCTCGTCGTGGTCGTCCTCATCTGGGGCAGCTACCCCACCCTCGTGAAGATCGCCCTCCGCGACATGCCGCCGTTCACGCTCGCTGCGCTCCGCTGCACGCTCGCCTCGGCCATCCTGGCCGTGCTCTTCTGGCGCGGGCACGGCCAGCAGCCGATCACCCGCGCCGACCTCGCGGACCTCCTCGTCCTCGGCGTCGCCGGCATCACGGTCTCGACCGGGATCTTCTACCTCGCCGTCGCGCTCACCACCGCCTCGAACGCGGTCATCCTCACGGCGTCGACGCCCGTCCTCGTGGCGGTGGGCGGCCATCTCTTCTTCGGGGAGCGCCTGCGCCGCCGCCAGTGGCTGGGGGTGGCCTGCTCCGGGGCCGGCGTGCTCCTGACCGTGACGCGCGGGGACCTTCGCGTCCTCGAGGCGCCGCCCCACGCCGGCGATGGCATCGCGCTCGTCGGCCAGACGGCCTGGGCCGTCTACACCCTCTACGGCAAGCGCGTGCTCACGCGGCTGTCGCCGCGCGCCGCCACGACCGGGGCCTACCTGATCGGCACCGCCTTCCTGATCCCGCTCGCCCTCATCACCGCGCCGGCCTTCCCCCCGGCCGTCCTCGGCTCGGGCGCCGCCTGGACCGTGGTCGTGTTCCAGGGCACGCTCGGCACCCTCTCCCACGTCTGGTACTACCGCGGCGTGCAGACCGTCGGGCCGTCGGTCACCGCGATCTTCCTGAACCTCCAGCCGCTCGTCGGCGTGCTCCTCGCGACGCTCGTCCTCGGGGAAACCGTCTCGCCGGCGCAGGGGCTCGGGGCCGCGGCCATTCTCCTCGGCGTGTGGCTGACCACGCGCCGGTGACCCCCGCAAGAGACGGGCCGACGGCGCTCGCGACCGTCGCTCGGCGGTCGACGGTCCTGCCGTCCCCCGGCTCAGCCCCCGCCCTCGTCTTCCGGCGGAATCTTCCGCACGAGCCGGACGAGGCCCCAGCCGAGGCCGGCCGTCACCAGGCGGCGGCCGCTTGCCTCCGCCGGGGCTCCGCGGGCATGCTGGGCGGGACAGGCTAGGGGAGCCGTGAGCGAGGGGCCCGTTCGTTCCCCGCGTCGGCCGCCCGGCGGCCGGCGCCGCGCGCCGGCCCGTGTCCGCCGGCCGGCGGAGACGGGCTGGCTCGACGTCACCCTTCCCATCCACCCCGGCATGGTCGTGTTCGAGGGCGATCCGCCGGTCGAGGTGACGGCCGCGCTGGCCCTCGACCGCGGCGATCCCGCCAACGTGAGCCGGCTCACGCTCGGCTCTCACACGGGGACCCACGTGGACGCGCCGAGCCACTTCATCGCCGGCGGCGACACGCTCGATCGCGTTCCGCTCGAGGCGTTCATGGGTCCGGCGCGCGTCGTGGAGTGGCCGGGCGGGCCGATCGGCCGCGCCGCGCTGGAATCGGCGGGGGCCCTGGCGGGCGTCGCGCGCGTCCTCTTCCGGACCGGCAACTCGGCGCTCTGGGCGCAGGGCCGTTTCGTGCGGGACTACCAGGCGCTCACCCTCGACGCGGCGCAGGCGCTCGTCGCCGCCGGCGTGGTCCTGGTGGGCGCCGACTACCTGTCGGTGGAGGCGTTCGGGGCTCGGGGCCACCCCGTTCACCACTGTCTCCTGGAGGCCGGTGTCGCGATCCTCGAGGGGCTCGACCTCTCGGCCGTCCGGCCGGGTCGGTACGAGCTGCTCTGCCTGCCCCTCCGGCTCCGGGACGGCGACGGGGCGCCCGCCCGCGCCCTCCTCCGGCCGCTCCGCTGACATGAGGCGCCGGGCGTTCCTGGCGCTGCTGCTCGGCTCGGCCCTCCTGCCGCGCCGCGCGGCCGGCGCCGCCGTCGAGCCGCGTCGCGCGACGTACACGGCCGACGTCGGGCTCCTCTACGGCGCGCTGGCCTTCCATCTGGACGGGACCATCGACGAGGCCATCGACCGCGGGGCGGGGCGATACGAGGTGCGGATCCAGGGCGAGGGCGACGGCATCACCAACCAGGTGACGTCGATCGGCGCGCTACGCGAGGGGCGCTTCGCGCCGCGGCGGACCAGCGGGCGGTTCGTCGTGCGCGGGCGGGAGTCCCGGTCCGACGTCGTCTACGACGAAACGGGACGGACCGTCGAGTACCACTACCGGGGCGAGACCTTCTTCTTCCGGCGCATGCGGGTAGCGGACGACGTGCTGGCCGTCCCCGACGGGGTGCACCTCGACGACGTGATCAGCGCGACGCTCAACTTCGCCGACGGCCGGTGGCCGCCGCAGCCGGACGGCACGTTCCGCACGCACGTGGTCCGCCGCCGGCGCCCCACGGCGGAAGGGCCGGACGACGTCCAGCCGATCTACCGCGCGGAGATCGTCCCGCTGGTCCTCACGGTGGACGCCGACCGCCAGACCGGGCGCGCCACGGCCCACTTCGACCTCACCCGCTTCTCGTCCTGGGCGCGCGAGGACCGGCCCGCGCGCATCGTCTTCGGGCCGCACCGCCGCCCCGAAGCCATCACGTCGTCGCTGATCCTGGGGACCTCGCTGACGATCCAGATCGGCGGCTGAGCGGAGCCCTCCGGGCCGAGCAGGTGCTCTCGCTCCGAACGTCGGCGCGTGTCACCGTGAGACACGCGGTGGGCCGGGGGGAAGCTTCCGAGCGGCGGCTTCGCCGCCGGCCCACCCACCCAGCCCGTAGAGGTTGGGCCATCGGGGGGGGGTTCCGAGACCCCCCGAAAAGACTAGGGGGACGGGGCCGGCGCGCCGGGCAGGCGGATCGTGAAGGTCGTGCCGCGCCCCGGCTCCGCCTCGACGTCGATCGTGCCGCCGTAGCTCGAGACGATCCCCGAGACGATCGAGAGGCCCAGCCCCGTGCCGGAGTCCTTCGTGGTGAAGAACGGCTCGAAGATCCGCCGGCGCAGCTCGGGCGGGATCCCCACGCCGGAGTCGGAGACGGCCAGGACGGCCCAGTCGCCCTCGCGGCGCGTGCCGAGCCGCATGGCGCCGCCGGTCGGCATCGCGTCGACGGCGTTGAGGACCAGGTTCATCAGCACCTCGCGCAGCTCCGCCCCTCGCGCCCAGACCAGGGGCACCGGCTCGAGGTCCTGGGTGACGGTGATGGCCGCCCCGTGCGCCGCCCCGTGCGCCCAGCGCGGCCGGGCGATCTCGACGACCTGGCAGGCCACGTCCCGCAGGTCCACCAGCTCCGTCTGCTGATCCGCCTCGCGCCGCGCGTAGCGCTTGATGCGGCCGACCGTCTCCACCCCGTCCCCGACGGCTTGCTCGATCGTGGAGAGCCCCCGGGCCAGCCGCTCGGGCGTCGGCTCGCTCGCGATGAGCTGCGTGTGCCCCAGGATCGCCTGCAGCAGGTTGTTGAAATCGTGGGCCATGCCCATGGCGAGCTGGCCGAGCGCGGAGAGCTTTTCCGAGCGCGCCATCTGCTCTTCCCAGCGCCGCTGCTCGGTCACGTCCTTCGCCACCAGGAGGAAGCCGGCCTCGCCGCGTCCGCCCCCGGGGATGGGGGAGCAGGTCACGGTCAGCTCGAGGCCGGCGCGGCCGCCGACCTCGCTCCGGACCTGGAGCATGCGGCTCGTCCGCCCGCTCGCCATCGCGGGCTCGAGCTGGGCCATCACGGCCTGCGGCACCGCATCCGCGAAGGGGCGCCCGCGGACCTCGGCGAGGGTGCGGCCGAAGACCCGCTCCGCGGAGGGGTTCCAGATCAGGATCCGCCCCTGCAGGTCGAGGGCGATGATGGCGTCGGCGGCCGACTCGATCAGGTTGCCGAGGAAGGTATTGGCCTCCGACAGCTCGCGGTGGAGGTTCGCGTTCCGGACGATGAGCGCGACCGACTCGGAGAACATGCGGAGCAGCTCGCGCTCGCTCCGGTCCAGGTCGCGCGAGCCACCGTTGGCCTCGACGACGAGGTAGCCGAGGCGCCGCCCCTGCGCGACGAGCGGGAAGACGCCGCGGCCGTGCCGGTCCGGCTCGGGTGGGTCCGTCGGCTCGAGCAGCACGGCGACCGTCTGATAGCCGGCCCCGTGCTGGAGCTGCTCGGTGATCGCCGCGAGCGTCCGGTCGAGGGCCGGATCCTCCAGCACGGCGGTGGAGATCTGCCGGAGGATCTCGCGCTGCACCGCGCGCAGCGACTGCTCGGTGGCCTGCCGCGCCGCCTCCGCGAGCAGCGTGGACGTGCGGATGGCCGTGACCATGAGGTCCATCACGGGCCGGAGCGGCGCGAGGTCGGCCGGCGTCCCGCCCGCGGGGCGGATGTGGTAGAGCGCCAGGTGGCCCGCCACGCGGGGGAGCCCCTCGTCGGCCAGCGGCACCACGAGGATCTCGCGCACGTCGAGGTCGTCGAGCGTCACCGCGCTCGGCCAGGGGAGCGCCCCGTCGCTCCCCCGCCGGAGCCAGACCGGCGCCCGGACGCCCGGCAGCCCGCTCTTCCAGGCGCTGCCCAGCGCGTCGGCGGCGTCCGGAGGCAGGTCGGCGTGCACCACCGCCGCGGGCTCCGTCCCGAAGAAGGAGGCGGCGGCGGCGCCCGTCGCGCGCTGGACCTCGCGGAGCATCGCGCGGAGGAGCCCGGCCAGCCCCACCGGCTCCTCGAGCGGATCGCCCCGCTGCGCCAGATCGCGCATCTGCCCGATGAGCTGGGCCAGCGCGCCCGCCGGCGCGCCCCGGCCCCGTCGCCGGGCGAGCGCGCGGGCGGCGGACTCCTCCAGCTCCTTGGGAGCGAAGGGCTTGAGGAGGTAGTCCATCGCGCCGAAGCGCATCGCCCGCTGGACGGTGTCGAGCGACGCGTAGGCCGTGATCATGACGACCTCGACCAGGGGGTCGAGCGCCTTGACCCGCTCCAGCAGCTGGACCCCGTCGATCCGCGGCATCTTGACGTCCATGAAGACGACGTCCGGCTGGATGGCGGCGAGGGAGGTGAGCACCTCCTCGCCGCTCCCCGCGGTGAAGACGCGGTAGCTCGGCTTGAGGATCATGCGGATGGCCTCGCGCGGCCCCTCCTCGTCGTCGACGACCAGGATGCGCGGCTCGGGATGGGTCATGGCGCCGGCTACTGAGAGGTGCGGGGGAGGGTGAGCACGAACCGGATTTCCCCCTCGCCGCCGCCCACGCTGAGGCTGCCGCCGTGCGCCTCGACGATCTTCTGGCTGACCGACGGGCCCACGTCGAGCAGTCGCTCGGAGGCGATGGCGAGCGGGCTGAAGAGCCGCTCGCGCTCGGTCACGGAGAGCGTCGCCGGCTTGCCGACCATCGAGAGGCGCACGCTGCGCGAGTTGTCGGGATCGGGCAGGACGTGGATGGCGAGCCGCCCGTCGGCCGCGACCCGGTCCATCAAGAAGCGGACGAGGTAGCCGAGGGCCTTCCCCAGCTGGTCGCGGTCGGCCTTGACCACCAGGTCGGTCGCGGGCGCGTAGAGGAGCGCCGTGAGCCGGTCGGGCCGGTCGGGCGCCTGGAGCAGGAAGATCGTCGCGTCCTGGGAGACGTTCGGCCGCTCGAAGCGGAGCGCGAGGTCTTCCAGCGCGTCGTTGAGGAGATCGCGCACGTCGCAGAAGTCGACCTTGTACTCGCGCTCGCCGGCCAGGATGATCAGCTTGTCCACGAGCGAGATGAGGTGCTTCGTGTCGCGTCCCACGATCGAGAAGAACCGCTCGCGAAAGTCGGGGTCGTCGTACCGCTGGGGGAGCAGCTCGAGGAAGGTGTAGATGGAGACGAGCGGGTTCTTGATCTCGTCGGTGAGGCGGAGCAGGACGCGGTTGAGGAGCTCCAGCGTCTGGCTCGTCTGCCGCTCGCGGTGCAGGAGATGCCGGGGGGCCGGGTCGTCGAAGATCATCACCGCCCCCGCCGTCGAGCCGCTGGCGCTCAGGATCCGGGACGTCGTCACCTCCAGCGTGAAGGTGGGGCGCCGCGGCAGCGTGACCTCCTCGAGCCGCAGCTCGCGGCCGCCCCGCGCGGTGTCGAAGAGCAGGTCGCCGAGCGGGGAAGGCAGCGCCCGGAGGTCCTGCCCGAGGACCTGGCTCCGCGGTATGCCCAGGATCTCCTCCGCCCGCCGATTGAAGAGCGTCACCCGTCCCGAGGCGTCGATGGTGACCGCGCCGCTCTGCAGGTGCGCCAGGACCTGCTCGATGAAGCTGTGCTGCGCGCGAACCGTGTTGAAGAGCGAGATGTCTTCGACCGCCATCGCCACCTGGCTGGCGAGGGTGAAGAGCCGCTCCAGGTCCTCGCCGGCGTAGGGATGGCCCGTGACGCGCGGGCCGAGGGCGAGGATGCCGACCAGCTTGGCCTGGACCCAGAGCGGGACGGCGACTTCCCCGCCCAGCACCGCCAGCTCCCGCGCCGCATCGAGCCACTCCGGCTCCCGCTCCAGCTCGGCCCGGACGGCGGGGCGCGCGTGGCGTCGGAACCACGCGGGCAGGCCTTCCGCCGGATCGAGGCGGAAGCGCTCGGCCAGGGCGGGGTCCAGGCCGCGCCGGCCTCGCACGCGGTAGCGGGCCTCGTCGTCCTCGAGGAGGAGCGCGGCGCGCCCCGGACGCACCAGCTCGGTGATCGCGTCCAGGAAGAAGTCGACGATCCGATCGAGGTCGAAGTGCGCCGCGAGGAGATTGCCCATCTCCTTCAGGACCGTGCCGAGGCTCCCTCCCGACGCCCCGTTCGCCGGCGGGGCCGGCGGCCCCGGCTCGTGCCGGACGCGCTCGCGGCGGAGGGAGCGGACCTCCTGGGCGAGCTTCTGGTAGCGGACGGCCTGCTCGATCGCGGCGCGGACGAGCGGGTCGCCGAGATCGGTCGGGACGACGAGGTCGCAGCGCGCGGGACCCGGGGTCCCCGGCGCCGTGCCGTCGCTGGCCGAGAGGAGCCCGACCAGGAGCGCGTCGCCGTGCCGGCTGCGCAAGAGCCCCAGCTCGTCCGGGCCGAAGGCGAGCGAGCCGAAGTCCAGGAGGACGAGGTCCACGAGGAGCGAGCCGCTCCGTGCGAACGCCTGAGGGGACGAGTCGGCCGGCAGGAGCTCGACGCTGCCCGCGAGGAGCCGCGCGAGCCGCGCGGACAGCTTCGGGTCGCGGGTGAGGAGAACCGCCGTTCTCACCGGACCGCCTCCGCCAGGGGCGCCTCCACGAGCGCAGGGAACTGGATCACGAACGCCGTGCCGATGCCGGCCGGACCGGTCTCCGCCCAGAGGGCGGCGTGGTGGGCGTCCGCGATCCCACGGCAGATGGCGAGCCCGAGCCCGGTGCCCTCGGCCTTCGTGGTGAAGAACGGCTCGAAGATCCGCACGAGGTCCTCGCGCGGGATGCCGGGTCCGTTGTCGACGACGCGCACGGTGACGAGGCGCCGGCCGCCGCGGCCGCCCGGCCACGCCGGCGGGCGGCTCCCCGGCCGGTCCCCGTTCATCCGGGCCGACACGCTCAACGTGCCGCCCGTCCCCATCGCCTCCAGCCCGTTGAGGAAGAGGTTCAGGAACAGCTGCTTGAGCTGGTCTCGCTCGCCGCGGATCGGCGGGAGGTCGGGCTCGATGTCGGCGAGGAGTCGCACGTGCCGGCGATCGGCCTCGCCCCGGATCAGGTCGAGGGTCTCGCCGATGGGCACCTGGAGGTCCACCGGATGCAGGCGCGCGACCGCCGGGACGGCCAGCGCGCGCAGCCGTCCCAGCAGCTCCTCGATCCGGTGGATCTCCTTCACCGCGACCTTGGCGAACGTCGAGCGGAACTCCTGGTCGTCGGCGCGCTCCGGCAAGAGCTCGGCGAGCGTCTTGATGGCGACGAGCGGGTTCCGGATCTCGTGCGCGATGCCGGAGGCCAGCGCGCCCATCGCGGCCAGGCGGTCGGTGCGGCGCTTGTCCTCCTCCAGCGCCTTCAGCCGCGAGTGGTCGTTGAAGACGGCGATCGCCACCCGCGCGCTGCCGTTCCGATCGTGGAGGACCGAGCTGTGCGCGACCAGAGGAAGCACGCGGCCGTCGGGGTGGCTCAGGGTGAGCTCGCGCTCGGCATCCTGCCGCCCGAAGAGGCTGTCTTTCAGGATGGCCTGCAGGCCGGCGTCGAGCTGCGACACCGGGCGGCCCACGAGGCTGGCGGCGGCCACCCCGGTGATCCGCTCGGCCGCGGCGTTGAACGTGGTCACGATGCCGTCCTCGCGGATCGCGACGACGCCCGAGTCCATGTGCGCCAGGATCCGCTCGTGGTGCTCCTTGATCGACACGACCTCGTGGTAGAGCTGCGCGTTCTTGAGACCGATGGCGAGCTGGCTGGCGAGCGTCTCGAGCAGCTCGAAGTCGTCGTTGAAGAAGGGGTCGCCCGACAGCTTGGGACCCGCCAGGACGATCGCGATCAGGTCGGCGTCGCCCCGGACCGGCACGGCGAGCGCCCCGCGCCACGCGCGCAGGTCGTCGGCGACCGGCTCGAGGGCGGGCGACGGGGCGCGGCGGGCGAGGTCGTCGGCCAGCAGCGAGGTCGGGCTGGCCCGGAGCTCCGCCACGAGCGGCGAGGCGTCGGTGAGGCTGGCCGCCGGCCACACCGCGGCCGGATCCACGTGGCGGGTGAACGCGGGCTCGAACGCGCCGCGCTCGCGGTGCCGGATCACGATGGCGAGGCTCTCGAGCTTCAGCGCCTTGCCGATGAGGTCGGCCATCGCCCCCGCCACGCGGTCCGGGTCGGCCACCGCGCCCATCACGCGCGTCGCCTCGCGGACGACCTGGCGGGCGTCGTAGGCCGGGCGATAGAGATAGCGGTCCGCGAGCTCCTTCATGCGCGGCGCCAGCGCGACGAAGCACGTGGCGGCGAGCAGGCCCAGCAGCAGGTCGCCGGCCGGCGAGGTGTCTTTCCGCAGCGCGAGCGAGGTGAGAGCGATGCCGCCGCCGAACACGATTCCCGAGGTGACCAGCCAGCCCGCCACGTACGCGGCCGACCGGCTGACGATGACGCGGATGTCCATCAGCCGGTGCCGGATGATCGAATGGGCCGTGAATCCCACGACGAACAAGGTGAAGTAAGGCCCGTAGCGGCTGAAGCGCGAGGTGCCGACCAGCAGCGGGATCACGAGATTCGTCGTGGCCCCGCCCACGCAGGCCAGTCCCGTGCCGAGAAAGAGGTACTGAAGCTGGGCTCGGGCGAACCCGGTCGCGCGGCGGAGCTTCCGCCACAAATGGACGAGCGCCCAGACGTAGCACGTCGCGAAGTAGAGGCCGAAGAGGAGATGGAGCGGTCCGTAGTGCAGCCGGAACCCGGCCGGCTCCATTCGCACGTCCGCCACGATCCAGGGCGAGAAGGCGAGCCCGCAGACGAACAGCCCGGCGAGCGCGATGACGTGCCCGAACCGCCCGCTCGGCAGCGCGGAGTGGGGGAACACCTCGGCGAAGCGGTAGAAGGTCACGGCGATGAGCGCCGCGGCCGCAAAGGCGGCGCGCGAGAGGATGAGGTTGATCGGGGGGTCCGCAACGAGCGGGAAGGCACCGTTGACGGCCGCCCATGCGGCGAGCGCTCCGGTATAGGCCGAGAACCACCGGTTGATTCGCCGGCCGGGGTTCCGGGCCCAGACGACCACGGCGAGGCCGACCTCGATCAGTGCGAGAGCGAAGAGGCCGACGATGGCGATCACGGTTCCGCCTCAGGTCGTCTCGGCCGCACGCCCCAGGATGAGGGCCGAATGCGTCCCGCCGAACCCATGCGCCGAGATCAGGAGCCGGTTCACACGGGCCACGCGCCCTCGGCCGGCCACGAAGTCGAGGTCGCACTCGGGGTCGGGGATGTCGTGGTTCAGGGTCGGGGGGACGAACTGTTCCTCCAGGGTGAAGCATCCCGCCACGACCTGCAGGGCGCCCGCGGCGGCAAGCGACTGCCCGGTGATCGGCTTGATCGAGCTGATGGGGATGTTGTAGGCGTGCGGGCCGAAGACACCGCGATAGGCCGCCGCCTCCGCGCGGTCGTAGTACGGGAGCCCATTTCCGTGGGCGTTGATGTGGTCGACGTCGGTCGGGTCGAGCCTGGCCATCCGAAGGGCGGCGCGCATGGCTTCCTGGAGTGCCCCGCCGGCCGGATCGACGGTGACGAGGTGGACGGCCTCGCTGGCACTGCCGAACCCCAGGACTTCGGCGTACACGGGCGCGCCGCGCGCCCGGGCGTGATCGAGCTCCTCCAGAACGAAGGCGCCCGCGCCTTCGCCCATCACGAAGCCGCTGTGCGCGGCGTCGAACGGTCGGAGCGCCTGGGGCGGCGGGCCCGGCCACCTGGAGAGGACGCCCAGCGTGCACCAGGCGGCCTGGGTGTAGCTCGAGATCGGCGCCTCGGCGGCCCCGGCGAGGACTCCAGCGAGCGAGCCGCTCCGGATCTGCTGGTAACTCCACTGGACGACATCGATCCCCGTCGCGCAGCCGGAAGCGAGCGTCATCGTCTGCCCTTTGAGCCCCAGCTCGACGGAAATGTGGCCGGTCACCGCATGGCCCGCGCTTTCCAGGATGGCGGACGGGGAGAGATCGCGCATCCCGCTCTGCGCGAACAGCTCGATGCCGCCCTGGATCTGGTCGACGGCGTTCGCGGAGCTGCCGAAGCAGACGGCGAAGCAGGACGATCGTGGGGCGGACGCCAGCCCGGCATCCTCGTACGCCATCCGGGCGGCCGCGACCCCGAACTGGGCGAACCGTCCCATCGTGACCGCGGCCTTGTGGCTCATGAACTCTCGCGGTTCGAACCCCTTGACCTCGGCGGCCACGCGGCACGGGTAGGGGCTCGGGTCGAAGAGGGTGACCGTGTCGATGCCGGAGAGCCCCTCGCGGAGGGCGTGCCAGAACGCTTTGACGCCGATGCCGACCGGGGTGACCGCCCCCAGGCCCGTGATGACGACCCGACGATCCACCTCAGGCGCCTCCCGGTATCGGCCGGCGGCCGGCCGGTGAGTCGCCGGGATCGCCGGGATTGCGCCGCCGCCGCTCCGAGGGCCGAGGCGAGTTCGCCTGCTCGTGGGCCAACCGCTGGACGACGCGGACGATGTCCGCCACCGTCTGGAGCTTGGCGACTTGCTCGTCGCTGATCCCGATGTCGAACTGCCGCTCGACCGCGATCGCCAGCTCGACCGCGTCCAGGGAGTCCATGCCCAGCTCGTCGACGAGCTTCGCGTCGAGCCGGATGTCCTCCGGCGGAATGCCGAGCCGGTTCGTCAGGATCTGCTTGACGCGCGCTTCCAGGTCGGGGATGTGCATGTGAGTTCCCGTCGCCGTCCCGGTCCCGGCAGCGTCAGTCGGCGGCCTGTTTGAACACGAGAATCGCGTTGGTCCCCCCGAAGGCGAAGGAGTTCGACATCGCGGCCCGGACCGGCATCGGGCGGCTCACGTTCGGGACGTAGTCGAGGTCGCATTCCGGGTCCGGCGTCTCGTAGTTGATCGTCGGCGGCACCAGGCCCTTGTCCAGCGCCAGCACGCTCGCCACGGCCTCGATCGCCCCCGCGGCGCCGATCAGATGTCCCGTCATGGACTTCGTCGAGCTCACCGCCACAC
The DNA here is from genome assembly GCA_044866005.1 of Candidatus Rokuibacteriota bacterium. Taxonomy (GTDB): domain Bacteria; phylum Methylomirabilota; class Methylomirabilia; order Rokubacteriales; family DASRDR01; genus JBIOTN01. The sequence continues at coordinate 29,435 of JBIOTN010000127.1, forward strand.
GGCGCGCGTGCTCGCCGAAGACGCGCTTGATCGCCGTGGTCTCGTTGACGTCGTTGTGGGGGGTCGACGTCCCGTGGGCGTTGATGTAGTCGATGTCCTCCGGGCGCAGCCCGGCGTCGGCGAGGGCGAGGGCGATCGCGCGGGCCGGCCCGTCGTTCGACGGCGCCGTCGGGTGGTGGGCGTCCGCGGTGAGCCCGTAGCCGACGACCTCCGCATAGACCGGCGCGCCCCGGGCGTACGCGGTCTCCAGCGCCTCGAGGACCAGGATGCCCGCGCCCTCCGCCAGCACGAAGCCGTCCCGGTTCCGGTCGAAGGGGCGGCTGGCGCGCGCGGGCGCGACGTTGGCCGTGGAGAGCGCGCGGAGCGCGCAGAAGCACCCGACGATGACCGGGTGGATCAGCGCGTCGGTGCCGCCGGCCAGCATGACGTCGGCGTCACCGCGCTGGATGATCCGGAAGGCGTCACCGATCGCCTGGGTCCCCGCCGCGCACGCCGTCGTCGCGGACGCGATGGGACCGCGAGCCCCGGTGCGCATGGAGACCCAGCCGGCCGCCATGTTGGGGAGATAGCCCGGCATGGCGTACGGGCTGATCCCGCTCGGGCCCTCGCGCCGGAGCGCGTCGTAAGCCGCGATGAGCCAGGGGACCCCGCCCATCCCGGAACCGATCGACACCCCGACCCGCTCGCCTTGCCCGTCGATCTTCAGATTCGCCTCGGCGATCGCCTCGTTGGCCGCGGTCAAGGCGTACTGGATGAAGGTGTCGGTCCGGACGACATCGCGGCGTGGCAGGTGCTCGAGCGGATCGAACCCGCGGACCTCGCCGGCGACCTGGCTGGGGAATGAAGCGGGATCGAACTTGGAAATCCGGGTGATGCCGCTCATCCCGTCACGGAGAGCGTTCCAGAACGCGTCGACCCCGACGCCCACCGGGGAGACGACGCCCATTCCAGTGATCACCACGCGGCGCATCCGAGCCTCCCGACTCCGAGGCGGCCGACGCTGCGCTCGGGGCCCCCCGACGTGAACGCCCGAAAAACGACAGATGCGTTGTAAGCTACTAAAAACCAAGCAAAAGCTTGCAAGGAAAAACCGCCCCGTCCCCCGGCCCTAGATTGTGGGCCTCCTGGCCCCGGACCCCCAACCCGCGGGGTCATCGGGGTTTCTCCGCGGCCACCGGTATAATGGATACCGCGATGGCTGCCGTCCGGGCTCTCGGTCACGTCGTCCTCAAGGTCCGCGACCTCGACCGGGCCGCCGCCTTCTATCGCGACGTGCTGGGCCTCCGGGAGGTCGCGCGGGACCCGGAGGCCGCGATGGCGTTCTTCACTGCCGAAGATTCGGGCAACCATCACGACGTGGCGCTGGTCGCGATGGGGGCCGACGCCCCGGCCCCGAGCCCCCGCGCCGTCGGCCTGGCCCACGTCGCCTTCAAAGTGGGCGGGGGGTTGGACGATCTCCGCGCGATGCGAGCCCGCCTCCAGCGCCACGGCGTCCGACTTCTCGGCATGAGCGACCACGTCGTGAGCCAGTCGCTGTACTTCAGCGATCCGGACGGCAACACGCTCGAGTGCTACGTCGACGCCGACCCCGCCATCTGGCGCCGGGACCCCGCGTCGGTCGCGACCACCCGCCCCCTCCGCCTGTAGCCCCCGGGGCGCGGTTCCCGACACCGCGCCGGCCGGAACCCCCCCGCGCACCGTCACGGCCCGGACCCGAATGGTTACACCGCTCTTGCACCGTTGACCCAAGGGTCAAGCGTCCGAGAATGAACCGCAAGAAGCGGGCCAGCGGACCGTCGAGGCCGATTCCAGTCCTGGCGCGGACTTACGCCAGCCTCTCGCACCAAGCGCCGCCCGAGTGCCCAAGAGACAGTGCAGTGGGTGCACAGTTTTATGGGCACCTCGCGGGGATCCGCGCTCAGGGCAGGACAGGGGGGGCCTGCCGGGGGGGCCTGCCTGGGGGCGTCTACGCACCGCGACGGGCGACTTCCTCGGCGAGCGCCCGATGCTCGGAGCAGCCGATGACCTGGGGGTGGGGGGCCGGACCGCGCGTCGCCAGGAGCCTCTGAAGCACGGCCCGGCGAGCGGCCGCCGCCCGGAGGGACAGCCGCCCGGCCGCGACCGCCGCGACGATCGCCGAGACCGCCTCGCGCCGGGCGCCCGCGTCGCGGCAGACGAGCGCCAGGTCTCCCCCCGCCTCGAGGAACCGCACCGCGGCTTCCGCCACGCCCCAGGTCGACGCGACCGCGCCCATCTCGAGGTCGTCGCTCAACACGACGCCCGCGAACCCGAGCCGCCGGCGCAGGAGGTCGCCGATCACGATGGACGAGAGCGACGCGGGGGCCGCCGGGTCGAGGGCCGGATACCGGACGTGGGCGACGAGCACGGCGGGGCAGCCCGACGCGAACGCCCGGCGGAACGGCAGGAGCTCGACGGCCTCCAGCGCCGGCAGCGGGGTGTCGACCACGGGCAGGGCGACGTGGGAGTCGACCGGCGTGCGCCCGTGGCCGGGGAAGTGCTTGGCGACCGGGATGAGCCCCTCGTCGAGGGCCGCCGCGACGAAGGCCGCGCCGCACGCGGCCACCCTCTCCGGGTCCGCCGCGAAGGCGCGGTCGCCGATCACCGCCGCACGGGGATCGGTGAGGCAGTCGAGCACCGGGGCGAGGCCCGAGTCGAAGCCCGCGGCCCGCAGCTCGCGCGCCATGGCGCGCGCGACCGCGGCGGCGAGCGCGGGGTCTCCCGCGCGCCCGACCGCGGCGGCCGGCGGAAAGCGGGTGAAGGGCGCCGGCAAGCGGTGGACCCGGCCGCCCTCGTGGTCCACGAGCAGCAGGACCTCGGGACCGAGCGCGTGCGCGGCCGCGGTCAGCGCCAGCACGGCGTCGAGGCTGGGACAGTTCCGCGCGAAGAGGATGACCCCGCCGAGCCCGACCGTCTCGGCCTGCGCGACCAGATCGTCGGGGAGGCGCGTGCCCTCGAAGCCCACCGCGAGGCTCTCGCCGGGTCGCGCGGCGTCCATTGCGGCGGGCCGCCGGAGTCCTAGGCGGGGGCCGCCGGCCGTCCGGCGGTCGGGAAGTACTTCAGCATCCAGGCGAGGACCAGGAGGCCAGGCAGGGCGAGCAGGGTCGAGAGCGCGAAGAACACCACCCACTCGACCCGATCGGCGATGATGCCGCTCGTCGAGGAGAGGACCGTGCGGCCGACGGCCATGAATGACGAGAACAGGGCGTACTGGGTCGCGGTGTACGCGACGTTGCACAGCACCGACAGGTAGGCGACGAACGCCGCCGACCCCATCCCGCCGGCCAGGTTCTCGAAGCCGATCGTGAGGACCAGTACGCGGAGGTCCCGTCCGGCGAGCGCCTGCACGGCGAACAGGAGGTTGGAGAGCATCTGGAGGATCCCGCAGACCAGGAGCGCCCGCATCACCCCGAAGCGGCCGACGAGGAGACCGCCGACGAACACGCCGGTCAGCGTGGCGGCGAGGCCGAAGATCTTGGTGATGGCGGCGATCTCCGCCTTGGTGAACCCCGTCTTGACGTAAAAGGGGTTCGCCATCACGCCGGCGAACGCGTCGCCGAACTTGTAGAGGAGGATGAAGGCCAGGACGAGCAGCGCCGCGCGGCCGCCGTTCCGGTGGACGAACTCCGCGACGGGCTCGACGATCGCCTGGCGCAGCCGGGCGAGGCCACGGGGTCCGGCATCCGGGGCGGGCGCCGCGCCGACGGGCGGCTCGCGGCAGGAGAGCGTCGTGCCGAGACCGATCAGCCCGAGCAGCCCCGCCATCGCCGCGTAGACCCAGACCCACGGGACGAACTCGGCGAGCAACAGGGCCCCGGCCCCGCTCGCCAGCATCCCGATGCGGTAGCCGAACTGGGTCATCGCGGCACCGGCCCCCTGCTCCCGTTCCGCCAGGATCTCGATGCGGTACGCGTCCACGACGATGTCCTGGCTCGCCGAGAAGAAGGAGACGAGCAGCGCCGCGAGCGCGGTCCAGAACGCCGTCTGGCCCGGCCGCGTGGCGCCGAGGGCGACGATCGCCATGACCAGGCAGGCCTGGATCGCGAGGAGCCACGACCGCCGGCGGCCGAGCCGCGGTGTCAGGAGCGGGATGGGGACGCGATCGATGATCGGGGCCCACAGGAACTTGACGGCGTAGGGCGTGCCGACCATCGCGAAGAGCCCGATCGCCGTGAGCGTCACGCCCTCCTCGGTGAGCCAGATGGACAGCGTGGACAGGGTGAGGAGGAGCGGCAGGCCGCTGGCGAAGCCGAGCGCGAGGACGACGAGGAGGCGTGGCTCGAGGTAGAGCGCCCCGACCTCGAGCCAGGCGCGGGCCCGTCCGCCGGCCCGTGGCCGCGTCCCGTCCGCGGCAGGGGCGCCGGCCTGGTCCAGGGGTTCCTGGCGCACCTCCATCCCGCGCATTGTACCCGACGTCCCCCACCGTGCCCGCGCCCTCGGCGTCCGGCCCGGTCGCGGGCGGACGAATTCGTCGACGCGACGTACCGGGAGGGACCGGGGCGCGGGCCGGCGCGGTCGCCGAGGGCGGGGCTTGCCCGGCGTTCGCGCGGGGTCCCCGTGTGGTACCGCCCGTGCATCCGGGCGTGACGGGTGGCGGGATTCGCCGGGGGCAGGAAGGGGAGGGGCGCGTGAGCGAGCGACCGACGGTTTCGGTGGGACCCTCGCCGTCGAACGGTCACGGCCCCCGGCTCCCGGCGGCCGGGCCGGCGCGCGCGCCCGGCCTCGACCTCGGTGAGCCGGTGATCCGGCTCGTCGACCAGATCGTCCGCCAGGGGCTCGCCGACGGCGCGAGCGACATCCACATCGAGCCGCACGCCGACCGCCTGGGGGTCCGCGCCCGGATCGACGGGTTCCTGGTCCGGGCAGGGGACCTGCCGCTCTCGCTCCACACCGCCGTCGTGTCGCGGATCAAGATCATGGCGAACCTCGACATCGCCGAGCGGCGCGTCCCGCAGGACGGGCACATCCGGCTCCGGGCCGGCGGCGCCGAGGCCTACCTTCGCGTCTCGACCGTGCCGTGCCGCTATGGCGAGAAGGTCGTGCTGCGCCTGTTCGAGACGGAGCGAGGACTGCTCGGGCTCGAAGCGCTCGGCCTGGGCGATGACCAGCTCGCCGCGGTCACCGCCATGCTCGGCCACTCCCACGGGATGATCCTCGTGACCGGGCCGACCGGGTGCGGCAAGAGCACGACCCTCCGCGCCTTCATCCACCGCCTCCGCGCCGAGCACCTCAACATCATCGCCGTGGAAGACCCGATCGAGTACGAGATCCCGGGTATCACGCAGATCCAGATCAACGAGCGCGTCGGTTTGACCTTCGCGGAATCGCTGCGCGCGATCCTGCGCCAGGACCCGGACATCATCATGCTGGGCGAGATCCGGGACGCCGAGACCGCGGAGATGGCCTTGCGCGCCTCGCTCACCGGGCACCTGCTGCTCAGCACCATGCACACCAACGACGCGGCGAGCGCGATTCTCCGGCTCGTCGACCTCGGCATCGACCCGTACCTGATCGCGGCCTCGACCATCGGGGTCCTCGCCCAGCGGCTCGTGCGCCTGGTGTGCCCCGAATGCCGGGCGCCCGCCTCCCTGCAGCCGGCGTGGGCCGTCCGGTTCCCGCGGCTCGGCGAGGCCGGCGGGCGGCTCGCGCGCGGCCGCGGTTGCGCGGCCTGCCGCCAGACGGGCTATCTCGGGCGCACCGGCATCTACGAGCTCCTGGCCCTGGACTCGGAAACGCGCGCGCTCCTGGCGCGCGGGGCGGGCGGAAGCCGGTTCCACGAGGCCGTGCGGGAGGCGGGAATGCCCACGCTCTTCGACGACGGCCTCCGCAAGGTGGCGCTCGGCCTCACCACGCTCGACGAGGTCCTCCGGGTGACCACGCCGCCGGCCGTCGGGCGCGCCGGCGGCCCGGCGCGCCCGGCCCCCGCCCCCGTGCGCGCCGAGCGCGCGAGCACGCTAGACTGAGCCCGCGGGACTGCGGCCCGGCCGGGGCGGCTCGCGCGCGTCACGAAGGTCCTCCGAGCGCCGGCGTCGCCGCCGCAAGGCTGGGGGGCATCGGGGGCCTTCCGAGACCTCCCCGAACAACCAGAGGGGGGTGGCGCGGTGAGTCAGGCCGAGGTGTGGGAGATCCTGGGCGTCCGGCAGCTCGCGGCCGTCGACGAGCGCGCCGACGAGTTCACGGGGACGCTCCTGGTGCACCGGCGCGGGGCGCCGGAGCCGGTGGAGGCGATCGCGGTGGCGGTGAAGCGGAGCGTCCTCGCCGACGTCGAGGCGTACGTCGGCCGGTTGCTCGCGCGCTCCCGCGGCCTCACGGGCTGAGGCTCGTCCGGCTGGGCGGAAGCCTCGCGCCGCCCGGGACGAGCGAAGCCGGCTCCGGGCGGCGCTGTCGCCGCGGCCCGTCCTGGAGGGAGGGGTCGGAGGGGGCGCGCGCCGACGAGTCCAGCAGGTCTTCCACGCCCCACGCCTCGAGCTGGGTGCGGACGTGGGCCAGCGAGATGACCGCCGTGGTGCCCGCCGGTACCTCCGCCGCGACCTGGGCCCCGGCCACGATCAAGCGGGCCGTCCAGTACCCCTGGATCAGCCCCACGAGGCCGCCGGTCCGGGCGTCGAACACCCCACCGCCGCTCGCCCCTTCCGTCACCGTGCCATCCACGGTCCACCCCGCGCCGCCCGGCCCGGGGATCTCCCGGACGTGGCCCGGCCAGACGCGCGGGAGGCCGTCGGCGCCCATCGCGCCGAGCCAGACGTCCCCGCCGCGCTCCAGCGAGGGACCGAGGGCCGCGGGCCGGCATGCGGTGCCGACGGTCCGGAGGACCGCGAGATCCTGCTCGTCCGTGTCCACCTCGTAGAGCCGCTCGCCGGGCAGCCCCCGGCGGCCGGTGCCATCGGGCGGGAAAACGACGACGACGTCCACGCCGTCACCGCCGGGTGAGAGGACGTGGCCCGCGGTGAGGAGGTAGCAGGCCGGCGTCCCGTCTTCGTCCCGGGTCGCGATCACCACGCCCGACCCCCGGGCCACCACGCGACCGTCGCGCCGGACCAGCACCTGCGCGAGCGCGCCGTCCACTCCGCCGTGCGCGGGAGGGTCCAGGCGCCGGACGTGGCCGGAGAGCGCGACGAACAGGACCAGGAGTGAGCCGAGCCGGGCGAGCGTGAGCCAGGTGCCTTGCCGCCACCGCCCCGGAAGCGAGGCGCCCCGTGTGGGCATGGCGCCACGAGGTGAGCAAGAAGGGTGCCCCGGCGCTCCTGCCACCGCGCCGGCCGCCCCGCGCGCGCTCACGCGCGCTTTCCCGGGGCCGGGGGGCGGGAGCGGGGCGAGAGCACGAGCGACCGGGTCAGGCGTCCGAGCCCGAAAGCCGGGCGAGCGCGCCAGGGTCGGGCCTCACGCGGTCGGAGCGCCGCCGGTCTCGCCGATCGGCAGCTCCAGGACGAACGTCGCGCCGCCGCCCGGCGTGTCGTCGACCCGCATGCTGCCGCCGTGGACCGCGAGGATCTCGCGCGAGACGGCGAGCCCGAGCCCGGTGCCTTCCCCCGGCGGCTTGGTCGTGAAGAACCAGTCGAAGATCTTCGCCTTGATCTTCGGCGGGATGCCGGGGCCGTCGTCCATGAAGCGGATCTCGACCTTGTGATCGATCACCCGGGTCTGGACGGTGATCCCCGTGCCCTTCTCGGCGCCGTCCATCGCCTGGCGCGCGTTGACGAGGAGGTTGATGAAGACCTGGCCGAGGCGGTGGGGGTCGGCCTGGACCTTCGGGACGGACGGGTCGAACGCGGCCGAGAGCTTGATGCCCGAGACCGAGCACGTCGGCCGCTCGAGGTCCATCGCGGTCTGGAGGATCTGGTGAAGGTCCACGAGCTCCAGCGTCGGCGGGTGCGGGCGGGCCACTGCGAGGAGCTCCCGCACGAGGCGCTGGGCGCGCTGCGCGGCTTCCATGATGTGGCCGGCCCGCTCGCGGGTCCGGTCCTCGCCCGACTCCTTCTGGATGAGCTGCGCGAAGGCCGTCACGGCGGTGAGCGGGGCGTTGATGTCGTGAACGACGCCGGCCATGCTCTGGCCGACGCTCGCCAGCCGCTCCGCCTCCATGAGGTGCGTCCGCGCCTGCGCCATCTCGGCCTCGAGCGCGCCGACGGCGGCGGCCCGATCCTGGTGCGAGAGCGCGAGCTGGAGCTGGCGCGCCAGTCCCTCGAGCACGCGGAGGTCCTCGCGGTGCGGCGTGTACTGGGGGTCTTCCCATCCCAGCACGAGGGCGCAGCGGGAGGACGCCTGGGCCACGCCGACGGGCACCAGGAGGCATCGCGCCGGCACGTCCCGGCCCGGCGCATCGACCACCGGCTCGCTCAGCCAGGCCGGGTCCCGCTCGTCGCAGACCCGGAGGACCTCGGGAGAGAGCACGAGCGTGACGCCGGCAAGGGCGTCGCGGGCCTGCGGGCCGCCGCTTGGCGCCCAGCCGGCCACCGCCGGGAGCCGGCCACCCTCGGCCGTCCCGAAGAAGGCCAGGGCGTGCGAGGGGTGGAAGGTGTCGCCCAGGCTCGGCATGAGCCGGACCAGCGCCGCCTCCGGCTCGATCTCCGTGCCGAACGCGTCGGTCACCGAGAGAAGGGTCTGGAGCGACCGCGCGCGCGTCTGGACGGTCTGCAGGAGGTTGGTCTGGTCGATGGCGAGGGCCGCGGTGTCCCCGAACAGGCGCAGCACCGCGAGGTCCTCTTCCGTGAACTTCTCGCCGCCCGCCAGGCGGTTCGCGTTGAGGACGCCGACCACGCGTCCCTCGACCTGGAGGGGGACGGAGAGCGCGGAGCGGATCCGCCCTCCCTTTGGCGCGAAGTTGATGAATCGCGAGAAGTCGTCCCCCTCGTTCAGCAGGAGCGGCTTGCCCTCGCGCGCCACCCAGCCGGCGACGCCCTCGCCGATCCGCGCCCGCCGGATCCGGAGCGTCACGTGCTCGGATTCCTTCCGGGCCGAGACGACGGCGAGCTCGTCCCCCTCGACGAGCATGAGCGAGGCCTCGTCGGCGCTCAGGCAGTCGGCCGCGCCGTCGACGATGTGGCGGAAGAGCTCGCGGGGGGCGACGTTCTTCGTGAGGAGGCTGGACGTGACGGCCTGGACCCGCAGGATGTCTTCGAGCCGGAGCGCCGATTCGCGGCCGGCGGCGGCCTCTGTCCCGGACGGGGTCGGCGCGGGCGCGCCTTGCGGCGGGGCGATGACCTCGGGAGCGGGCCCATGGGCGCGCGTCGGGCCCCACAGCCCTGACAGCCAGCTCAAGAAGGAGCGGTTCGAAGACGCCTCACCCACGCCGGCCGGCCCTCCCGACGGTGACGGGTCCCGAGGATCGGCACAGTCTACCCCGAAGCCTCGCGCGCCGCCAACTTTCCCGAGGCCTCCGGGCTTTTGCGGAAGCGAAAACTCTTGGGGGCGGCGACCGGCGCGTGCTACGGTGGCGGGCACGGGTCGGGCCTGGTGGGCGCGGCGTCCCGGCCGTGTGGCCGAGGGCGGGCCAGTCCCGAGCGCTCGAGCCCGGCGCCTTCCGTCACGGCGTCCGGCGACCTAGGGGAGGATCGGCGATGGGCGGCAGATGGGTTCTGGTGCTCGTGCTCGCGGCCGTGGTCGGGGCCGGATGCACGGCAGCGCAGCTGAAGGCGCAGAAAGATGACAGCTGGTCGCACGTCTCGCAGGCCCTGCCCGACAACTCCAACCCGACGCCCGGCGGCTTCGGCCATCCCTTCCGCGCGGCCGGGTTCCTGTTGCACCCGGTCGGGGTCGCCCTCGATTACGCCCTGGTCCGGCCGCTCTACATGCTCGCCGGGCTGGCTCCCGAGTGGTTCGGCTTGACCGCGGACGACGCCCACCGATACCACGAGCACCACTGGGAGCTCGTGACCCCGCAGAACAGCCCGCGCCGATTCGAGTAGCCTCAGACATCGGAGGGGGCCTCGACGGCCCCCTCCGAGGCACCCCACCTCGACGGGCTGGGCGGGCGGGCCGCCGGCGAAGCCGGCGCCCGGAGCGCGTCGCTCAAGACCGCGCGGCCTGCTGCAGGGTGGCGTTCGTCCTGCGCGTCGCGTCCCGCGGAAGGCAGGGCGCCGCCGCCCGCTGACGGGATGAGGAGACGGCCTTCGCGGAGGGCCCGCGCCCCTCGACGGGACGGCCCGGAATCGCGAGCCGGAGGCCCAGGACGCCCCGGCGGTAGGGACCGGGGGGGGGCGCCCCCGTCCAGCGGAACCTACCTGATGGCGGCGGTCGCCGGTCGGGACGTCGGTCGGGTCGTCGCGATGTCGAGGTAGGTGTAGTAGTTGAAGAGCCCGGCTTCCCAGATCCGCAGCTGGAGCGAGGCCTCCTGCTTCTCGTAGAGCTGCGTCGTCCCCAGCGCGCTGATCGACGTGCTGCGGACCAGGCGCCAGCCGTTCGCCTCGAGCCCCTTCTGCATCTCCACGGCGAGACTGCCCGGCTCCATCCGCCCACGATAGAGCAGCCGCGCCGCGCGGACGCTCGGCGACTCGATGATCATCGACTCGTCCACCCGGTAGGAGAGCCCCGCCAGTACCGGGATGTCCGCGAACTCGCCACGGACCGGCAGCGTCGTGGTCGCACAGGCGGTCAGCAGGAATACGGCCAGGATCGCGGTGAGGGCCAGTTGTGTTTTCATGGTCGGGAGCCTAGCAAGCACGCCCCGCGCCCACCAAAAAAAATCGGCCCGCGGACCTCCGGCGCGCGCGCGACCCGGCGATGAGGTACGCGGGAATTGCCGGACCCCTGTGTCATAATCGAAAGTCACCCCCGGGGGCGGCATGAGGCGAGAGCGAGGAACCAGGGGCACGCGCGGCCGTCCGCACGATCGTGGAGTCGGGCCGCGCTCCGCGCGGCGCGGCGACGGGCGGGTGCTCTCGAGCGTCGGCCGCGCCATCGCCGGGACGCTCGACCTCACCGAACTGTTGCGGCGCGTGGCCCGGGAGACGGCTCGGGCGCTCTCCGCCGACACGGTCGCCGCCTTCCTCGTCGAGCCCGACGGCCACGGCCTCCGTCCGGTCGCCGGCTACCACGTGCCCGCGCGGCTCGTGGAGGCGGCCCGCGCGACGTCCGCGCGGCTCGACGCGAGCCGGTGCTTCCCCGACGCCTGGGCGTCGGGTCGGCCCGCCGTCTCGGGCGCCGGCGGCACCGGCCCGCGGATCGCGCGCGCGACGCTCGCGCGCTTCGGCGCGCGCTCGATGCTCTTCGTCCCCGTCGTGGTCAAGGAGACGCCGGTGGCCGGGCTCCTGGCGCTGTGGTGGACGCGCACGCACCGCGCGACCGCGAGCGAGCTGCGCCTGGTGGAAGCCTTCGGCCAGCAGGTCGGGCTGGCGATCGAGAGCCTGCGACTCTACGAGGAGGCCGAGCGGCGCTGCCGAGAGAGTCAGATCGTCGCGGACCTCGGCCAGACGCTCAACGCCTCGCTCGACCTCGACACGATCCTCCAGGGTGTCGCCCATGCCGCCCGTGATCTCTGCCAGAGCGACCTGGCGCACATCGCGCTCCGGGACCCGGCGACGTCCGCGATGGTCTTCCGCTACTGGGCCGGCACGCGGACGCGCGGCGCCCAGCCTTTCACCGTGGAGTCGGGCAAGGGGCTCGGGGGTCAGGCCCTCCTGACGCGGCGGCCGGTGCGGACCGACTCTTACCCGGAGGACCCGCGCTTCAGCAAGGACTACCTTGCCGCCGTCGAGGCCGAGGGCATCGTCGCCTCGATGGCCGTCCCGATCGTCAGCGGCGAAGAGGTCCAGGGACTCCTGTTCGTGGACAACCGCTCGCCGCGACCGTTCACGGACCGGGAGGAGACCCTCCTGCTCTGCCTCGCGGAGCAGGCTGCGAGCGCGATCCGGAACGCGCGACTCTATGCGGAGACGGAGCGCCGCCGGCGGGTGGCGGAGGGCGTGATCGGCCTCGGTCGCCTCGTCGCCCAGTCGCTCGATCCGGCGGAGGTCGCGCAGCGGATCGCGGACAGCGTCCGCTCGTTGCTCGCGGCGCAGGCCTCCACGCTCTATCGCCTCGAGCCGGACTCCGAAGACCTCGTCGCGCTCGCCGTCTCCGGCGAGGTCGGTCCGGCCGGCACGCGGATGGTGCTGCGCCGCGGGACCGGGCTCTCCGGGCTCGCCGTCCGCGACCGCGGTCCTGTCGCCACGACGCAGATCCTCGCCGACCCTCGGGTCACCCTCACGCCCGAGACGCGCGCGCAGATCGAGCAGGCGCCGTACCGGGCGGGGCTCGCGGTCCCGCTCGTGGGCAAGGACGGGGTCATCGGCGCGCTCGCCGTGGCGGACCGCGGCGGTCGGGTGTTCACGGACGAGGAGACCCGGCTGGCCGAGAGCTTCGCCGACCAGGCCGCGCTCGCGCTGGAGAACGCCCGGCTGTTCGCGGAGACGGAGCACCGCCGGCGGCAGGCCGACGAGCTGGCCCGCCTGGCACGGACGTTGACCGAGACCCTCGACGTCTCGGCCGTGGGCGAGCGGATCGTGCGGAGCCTGATGCCGCTCTTCGCCGTGCGCTCTGCAGGCCTTCGGCTGCTGCAGCCCGATGGCTCGATGGTGGCGGTGGCCGCGGCCGATCCGTGGAGCGCGCACGCCCCGCCGGGGGACGTCCTGCCACCCGGGATGGGGATCTCGGCACGCGTCCTCGCCGAGGGTGGACCGGTCTGGACCGAAGACATCCTGCGCGACCCGCGGATCGCGCTTCCGCCCGACAGGCGGCAGTGGGTCCTGGCGTCCGGACAGCACGCGTTCCTCGCCGTTCCGCTCGAGGTCAAGGGGCGAATCATCGGCGTGCTCTCGGTCGCGGACCGGACGGGGCGGCGGTTCGGGAGCGCCGACGCGGACCTGCTGCGGCTCTTCGCCGATCAGGCGGCCGTGGCGCTCGAGAACGCCCGGCTCTACGCCGAGACCAGCCAGCGGCTCCGCCAGACGCAGGCGCTCCTCCGGGTCGCGGAGATCCTGGGCTCGACACTCGACTCCCGGCGGCTCCTCAAGAAGGTCGCGATCAAGACCGCCCAGGTCTGCGAGGTGGATCGCTGCCGCATCGAGCTGTGGGAAGGAGACCGGATCGTCCCCATCACGTCCCAGTTCGCCGACGGCCACGACGAGCCCGAGCCCGTCGGGTTCCCGGCCGCGGCCCCGTCCGCCCGCGTCCCGGCCTACGCGGTCGCGGCGCAGACCAGGCGCCCGGTCGTCATCCCCGAGACCACCGGTAGCCCGCTGATTCCGCCCGATTGGATCACGGTCCAGGGGCTCCGCGCGTGCCTCGTCGCGCCGCTCATCCGGCGCGGCGAGGTGGTCGGCATCATGAGCCTGGACTGCCTGAAGCCGACCGACGCCTTCCAGCAGTGGCAGGTGGACCTGGCCGTGACCATCGCCGGAGAGGTGGCGCTGGCGCTGGAGAACGCGCGCCTGTTCACCGAGACCCGGAATCGGTTGCGCGAGAGCGAGACGCTCTCCGCGGTCGGCCACGTCCTGTCGCTGAACCTGCCCATCGACGAGGCCATGCGTCGGGTGGCGCGGGAGGTCGCGCGCGCGCTGGACGCCGACATGGCGGGGGCGTACTTCCTCGACGCGCGGAAAGAAGCGCTCGTGCCCATGGCGGGGTATCACGTCCCCACGGAGCTGCGGGACAAGCTCCTGGGGACGCCCTTCCCGCTGGCCCGCTTTCCGCTGCTGCTGGAGGCCTGGCAGTCGCGCCGGCCGGCCTGGACCGCCGACTACCGGACCGACCCCCGCGTGGACCAGGCCTTCTTCGCCGAGCACCGGCCGGGCGCCCTCCTCTTCGTGCCGACGCTCCTCCGCGGCGACATCGTGGGCGGGCTGTTCCTCGTCTGGTGGACGCCCGGACGGAGCATCTCGGCCGCCGAGCTGCGGCTCGCCGAGGGCGTCGCGTCCCAGGTCGGGCTCGCGCTGGAGAACGCCGAGCTGGCGCGGCAGACGCAGGAGAAGCTCCGGGAGACCGAGACGCTCCTGACCGTGAGCCGCGCCCTCTCCTCGACGCTGGACCTCCAGCCGCTGCTCCGCCACTTCCTCCGCCAGGTGGCGCGGACGACGGGCGCGGACTCGGTCGGGGTCTGGCTGGTCGATCCGGCGACCGGCTGGCTCGAGCCCCTCTCGGGCTATCGCGTCCCGCGCGCGCTCCAGGCCGCGGTCCGCGCCTACCGCATCGACCCGGCGGCCAGCCCGTTCTACGCCGAGGGGATCGCCAGCCGGCGGGCGGTGCTCTCCACCAACGTGCCCGAGGATCCGCGCATCCCGGCCGTCTTCAAGACGGTGGTGCCGCACCGGGCCCAGCTCTTCACCCCCATCGTCGCCAAGGAGCGGGTGATCGGCGCCTTCATCGCGGCGTGGTGGGAGCGTGGCCGCGACTTCTCCGAGCGCGAGCGCGCGTTGCTCGAGGCGATGGCCAGCCAGGCCGGGATGGCGATCGCGAACGCCGAGCTGTTCCACGAGAACCAGCGGAAGGTCGACGAGCTCTCGGTGCTCCACGAGCTCTCCCGTGCCGTCACCGGCCAGCTCGACGTGGCCCGGCTGGTCGAGGCGATCCACCGGCAGGTGGGGCGCGTCCTCGAGGCCCGCAACATGGTGGTGTTCCTCTTCGACGAGACACGCCGCGAATTCGAGGTGGCGCTGCGGATGCTCGGGGGCGAGCCGGACCCGAACCCCGTCCGCCGCTACCCGCTGGGGCACGGGCTGATGACCCGGGTCTTCGAGCGGCGGCAGGCGATCCGGACGACGGATTACGCCGAGGCGTGCGCCCGCGAGGGCCTGGAGCCCGTCAAGACCTCGCTCGGCTTCCGCCACTGGCTGGGCGTCCCGCTGATCGCGGGGGACACCGCGCTCGGCGTCCTGGCCGTCCGCGACGCGGTCCAGGCGTTCACCGAGGCCGACGAGCGGCTCCTCGTCAACATCGCGGGCCTGGCCGCGCTGGCCATTCGGAGCGCCCGGCTCTACGAGGACCGCACCCGCGCCCACGACGAGCTGGCGGCCGCGCAGGACCAGCTCGTCCGCAGCGAGAAGCTCCGGGCGCTGGGCGAGATGGCGGCAGGCGTGGCGCACGACTTCAACAACATCCTCGCCGCGATCATGGGCCGCGCCCAGCTCCTCCTCGCGCAGCTCGAGGATCCCGCGCAGCGGCGGCAGCTCCAGATCATCGAGACGGCGGCGATGGATGGGGCGCGCACGGTGCGGCGCATCCAGGAGTTCACCCGGATGCGCCGGGCGCGCGCCTTCGAGTCGGTGGACCTGAACCAGGTGGTCGAAGAGGTGGTGGAGGTGACGCGCTCGCGGTGGCGCGACGAGGCCCTGGCCAAGGGCGTCAGCTACGAGGTGCGCGTGGAGCCCACGCCGCTGCCACCCGTCGCCGCGGATCCGTCCGAGCTGCGCGAGGTCCTGATGAACCTGGTGTTCAACGCCCTGGACGCCATGCCGGCCGGCGGGCGCGTCACCTTCAGCACCGCCGCGGACGGCGGTCGCGTGTCCTGCGTCGTCACCGATACCGGGGTCGGCATGACCGACGAGGTGCGACAGCGCGTCTTCGATCCCTTCTTCACGACCAAGGCCGAGAAGGGGACCGGGCTCGGCCTGAGCATCGCCTACGGCATCATCACCCGGCACGGAGGCAGCATCGACGTCGCGACCGCGCCCGGCCAGGGAAGCGCCTTCACCATCCGGCTGCCGGTGGCGGGCGCGCCGCCGGGGGTGCCGCCGGTCGACGCCGCACCAGGGGCGCCCCGCGGGGCGAAGATCCTGCTGATCGACGACGAGCCGCACGTGCGGGACGTGCTCGCCGACCTGCTTGCCAGCCAGGGCCACGCCGTCCTCGCCTGCGCCGACGGCCGTAGCGGGTTGGAGCGGCTCCGCGCGGAGCCCTTCGATCTCGTGTTCACCGACCTCGGGATGCCGGGGGTCTCGGGCTGGGAAGTCGCGCGTCTGGCGCGCCTCGCCCGGCCCGGGATCCCGATCGTCCTGGTGACGGGCTGGGGGGACCAGATCGACCGCGCCGAGGCGCGCGGCCGGGGGATCGACTTCGTGGTGGCCAAGCCCTTCGAGGCCAACGCGGTGAAGGCCGCGCTCGCCGGGGCCTTGGCCTCCGCCAAACGCGAGACCCTCCCCGGGCCGGGACCCGAGCAGCCCTAGTTGCCTCGGGGGGGTCTGGGGAGCCCCCCCGAGGCCCCCCGCCGTTG
>JBIOTN010000128.1:0-24147 GCA_044866005.1 Candidatus Rokuibacteriota bacterium
AAGACCCCCCCGAGGCCCCCCTGCCGGTTGCGGCGGCGGAAGCCGCCGCTCGAAGTGGCCCCCTTGACGTTTCGGTGGTGCGGATATGCGGTGAGTGGCTTTCGCCGACGGGCTCCGGACGTTGCCGGGGCCAGTCTCCGACGGGTAGGTCGCCTTGACACCCCGAACGGGGGATAGTAGGGTACCAGGCACTCGGTTTTCCGCGTCTTCCCTGCATTCCGACGCCCTGAACGCGGTCCAGCGCGGGGAGGCGATTCTGGCCCAGAGGTGCCCGGGCCCGTAGCGACCCGGGTCGGGGGAGTCCATCCTGAACGGACGGAGGAGGAGACCAACCATGCGAGGCTGGAAGTGGCTCGGGATCGGCTGCCTGGCGCTGCTCGTGGTGGCGCTCGCCGGCCCCTCGGACGCGCAGCAGTGTCCGAAGGGGAAGCTCCGGATCTACACGTCCTGGCCGATGCAGGGCGCGATGATCCCGGAGGGCACGGGCATGAAGAACGGTGTCGACATGGCGGTGGCCGAGGTTGGCGGAGTGGTCGCCGGCTACTGCCTCGAGGTGATCAACCTCGACGACGCCTCGCCCCAGACGGGCAAGTGGGACGGCGCGGTGGAGGCGGAAAACGCGAACAAGGCGGTGGCCGATCCTCTCGCCATCGTCTACATCGGCACCTACAATTCGGGCGCGGCGAAGGTGTCGATCCCCATCAACAACCGGGCCCACATGGCCCAGATCACCCCGGCGAACACGTACCCCGGCCTGACGAAGAAACGCGGCGCCGCGCCGGGTGAGCCGGAGATCTACCGCCCGATGGGGTTCGTCAACTACTTCCGCGTGGTGCCGGCCGACGACATCCAGGGCGCCGTCGGCGCCAAGTGGGCGAAGCAGCGCGGGCACAAGAAGGTCTACATCCTGAACGACCAGGAGCTCTACGGGAAGGGCATCGCCGACATCTTCGAGGCGGCGGCCAAGAAGCTCGGGCTCCAGGTGGCCGCGAACGAGGGGATCGACTGGAAGCAGTCCGACCAGAAGCCCGTCCTCACCAAGATCCGGGCGTCCGGGGCGGACCTCGTGTACCAGGCGGCGGTCATCGAGACGGGCGCGCAGCTCGTCATCCGCCAGATGAAGGACCTCGGTCTGGTCTCCGCGCGAGGCGTGAAGTACATGGGGCCGGACGGCCTCTACGAGGACGAGCTCCTGAAGGCGGCCACGTGCGACGCGGTGATGGCGGTCGACTTCCGCATGACCTTCGCCAGCCTGCCCTTCGAGAAGATGAAGGGAATTGGCGAGAAGACGTACACGACGTACAAGCAGAAGTTCGGCAAGGAGCCGACGGGCTACGCGCTGTACTCGGCCGAGGCGGGGCGGGTGGCCATCGACGGCATCCGGCGTGCTGCCCCGCAACTCGAGAAGGCCAAGGACATCACCGCGAAGCGCGAGGCCGTCCGCCAGGCCATCGCGAACACCAAGAACTTCGACGGGCTCAACGGCAAGTGGAGCTTCGACGAAAACGGGGACAGCACCATCGAGACCATGTCCGGGTTCAAGGTGGTGAAGGCGGACAACCCCATCGGCTGCAAGTTCGAGTTCGAGACTCTCCTCGAATAGTTTGAATCGCGCGGGAGGGCCGGGCTCCCGGCCCTCCCGTCCCCGCCGCGCCAACACGGGTACCGCCGCCATTACGCACACGCCGGGACGCGCGCCCCTTGCCCAAGCGCTCCGCGCCGGCCATGCCGGCGCGGTCGTTCGGGATCGAAGGGGGACAGCGCCTCTCTCCGAAGCGTAGATGGAGTGGTACGAGGTCCTCGCCCAGCAGACCATCAACGGCCTGACCCGCGGCGCCGTCTTCGCCCTCGTGGCCCTGGGCTACACCATGGTGTACGGCATCATCGAGCTGATCAACTTCGCCCACGGCGACGTGTTCATGCTGGGCCTGTTCATCTCGCTCACGTACTTCAGTCTCATCGGCATGGCGAAGACCCTCTACGGCTGGCAGCTCGTGACGATCCTCCCGCTGGTGTTTCTCGCCACCATGCTGACCACGGCCCTCATCAACGTCACCATCGACCGCCTGGCCTACCGCCCGCTCCGCCACGCCGGGCGGCTCTCGCCGCTCATCACCGCGATCGGCGTCTCCTTCATGCTGGAGAACATCGCGCTCCTGTGGGTCGGCCCCGCGCCGGTCTCGTACCCGGAGATCTTCCCCTCCGTAGACGTCCTCTACGAGTGGCTCGGCTGGAACTCGAAGATCTTCGTCACCACGAAGGATCTCCTGGTGATCGGCGTGACGATCCCCCTCATGGTGGGGCTGCAGCGCTTCGTCAGCGGGACGACCTGGGGGAAGGCGATGCGCGCGACCGCGCAGGACCGGGAGACCGCCCAGGCGATGGGGATCAACGTGGAGAAGACGATCATCCTGACCTTCTTCATCGGCGGAGCGCTCGCCGGCGCCGCCGGCGTCATCCAGGGGATGTACTACAACATGGGCCAGTGGTGGGTGGGCTATCAGGCCGGCCTCCGCGCCTTCACGGCAGCGGTCCTGGGAGGCATCGGGAACATGCCCGGGGCCGCGCTCGGCGGCCTGGTGATCGGCTTCCTGTCGGCCTGGAGCGACCAGTACATCTCCGCGCGCTGGACGAACGCGGTGGTCTTCTCGATCCTCATCCTGGTGCTCGTCTTCCGGCCGCACGGGTTGCTGGGCGAGCGGACGCCGGAGAAGCTCTGAGCTTGACCCGGCCGCGACCCTGCCGACCATGAAGGCGCGTGACCGGACCTACCTCTCCGCGACTCTGCTGGCGACCGCCCTCGTCGCCTATCCGTTCGTGGACCGTGCCCTCCGCGCCAACACGATTCACGCCGTCTCGGACGGGATGATCTACGTGCTGCTGGCCCTCGGCCTGAACATCGTCGTCGGCTACGCGGGACTCCTGGATCTGGGCTACGCGGCGTTCTTCGCGATCGGCGCCTATGCCATGGGGCTCCTGAACTCGCCCCTGCTCGGCTCGCCGCTCCACGGGCACGGCTGGAGCTTCTGGGTCATCATCTGGCTCGCCGCCGGCGTGTCGGCGGTCTTCGGGATCGTCATCGGCGCCCCGACCATCCGTGTACGGGGCGACTACCTGGCGATCATCACGCTGGCCTTCGGCGAAATCATCCCGGTGGCGATCCGGAACATGGGGGACGTCACCATCGAGCTCGGCGCCTGGCGGCCGATCGTGAAGCTCAACCTCACGGGCGGCGAGAACGGCGTGAACCCCGTCGCCCGGCCCTATCTCCCCGGCGTGCCCTTCGAGACGGACCCCATCCCCTGGTACTTCCTCATTCTGATCATCGGCGCGGCGTCACTGTGGGCCATGAACCGGATGCGGGACTCGCGGCTCGGCCGCGCCTGGATGGCGATCCGCGAGGACGAGACGGCGGCCGACTGCATGGGGGTGAATCCGGTCAAGACGAAGCTCCTGGCCTTCGCCCTCGGCGCCTCGTTCTCGGGGTTTTCCGGCTCCTTCTACGCCGCGAAGCTCCAGGCGATCACCCCGGGCGCCTTCGAGTTCAACGTCTCCATCATGCTCCTCTGCATGGTCGTCCTGGGCGGCATGGGCAGCCTCAAGGGCGTGATCCTGGGCGGGATGCTGATCACGCTGTTCGACCGGATCCTCCTCGCCGAGCTGACCTACCTGGTCCGCTGGATCGGCCGGTCCGTGGGCATTCCTCCGCTGACCACGGTGGACCTGACGCTGTGGCGCTGGTTCTTCTTCGGTCTGGGGCTCGTGGCGGTCATGCTCTTCAAACCCGAGGGGCTGGCGGGCCGGCGGAGGCGCCCGCCCGCGGTGGAGGTGGACGAGCAAGAGGAGGCGATGGCCCTCGTCGCCGCCGCCCCACCGCCGCGGGCCGACACGATTCCGGGCTGGCTCCGCGAGCGCTCGCACGGCACGGCCGGCGGGGGGGTGATCCTCGAAGCGCGGGGGCTCACCAAGACCTTCGGCGGGCTCATCGCGGTGAACCAGGTCGATCTCGCCATTCCCCACGGCGCCATCGTCGGACTGATCGGGCCCAACGGCGCCGGCAAGACCACGGTGTTCAACGTGATCACGGGGCTCCTCCGGCCGGACAGGGGCGACATCCTCCTGGAGGGCCGGAGCATCGTGGGGCTGCGCCCCAATGCCATCGTCGGGCGCGGGATCGCCCGGACCTTCCAGTCCATCCGGCTCTTCCAGAACATGACCGTGCTCGACAACATCCTGGTCGGCGAGCACTGCCGCCTCCACGCTTCGGTGGCCGGGGCGGTGTTCCGGCCGCCGTCGGTCGCGGCGGAGGAGGCCCGGGCCCGCGCGCGCGCCCGCGAGCTGCTCGGGTTCGTGGGACTCGGGGGCAAGGAAGACGAGCTGGCCAAGAACCTCGCCTACGGGGACCAGCGCCGGCTGGAGATCGCCCGGGCCCTCGCCACCGAGCCGAAGCTCCTCCTGCTCGACGAGCCGACGGCCGGGATGAACCCCCGCGAGACGGAGACCCTGACGGAGTTCATCGGCCTCCTCCGGCGCGAGCTCGGCCTCTCGGTGCTCCTGATCGAGCACCACATGGAGGTCGTCATGGGAATCTCCGACCGCATCACGGTGCTGGACTACGGAACCCGCATCGCGGAGGGCACCTCCGTCGAGGTGCAGAAGGATCCCAAGGTCATCGAAGCCTATCTGGGTAAGGGCTACGAGCAGGAGCTCGTCCCGGCCCCATGACCTTCGCATCTCGGCGTTTCTTCAGAGGGGGGCTCTGCCCCCCTCCGACGGCCCTCGCGGCATGGGCCGCGGCCGTTCTGATTGATTTGCGGCCGGGACTCCGTCCCGGCCGTGGCGGCGAACGGATCGGGCCTGCCTCCCCCCGGCACGACGCCCGGCCTGGGACGCGAGCGTCCGTGGTCCCGGCCCGATGAGCGCCACGGCCGCGATGCTGGAAGTCGAGGACGTCCACACCTACTACGGCAACATCCGGGCGCTCAAGGGCGTCTCGCTGACCGTCAACCGCGGCGAGATCGTCACCCTGATCGGCTCCAACGGCGCCGGGAAGACCACGACGCTGAAGACCGTCATCGGGACCGTCCGCCCGCTCCGTGGCCGCGTCACGTTCAACGGCCAGCGCATCGACGGCATCTCGACCGACCGGATCGTCCGGCTGGGGATCGCCCAGGCGCCGGAGGGCCGCCGGATCTTTCCCCGGATGACCGTGATGGAGAACCTCGAGCTCGGCGCCTTCGCGCGGACCGACCGCGAAAACGTCCCCCAGGACCTCGAGCGCGTCTTCGCCCTGTTCCCCCGACTCAAGGAGCGCCTCACGCAGAAAGGGGGCACGCTCTCGGGCGGTGAGCAGCAGATGCTCGCCATCGGGCGCGCCCTCATGGCGCGGCCGACGGTCCTGCTGCTCGACGAGCCCTCGATGGGGCTGTCGCCGATCCTCGTCGAGACGATCTTCCAGATCATCCAGGACATCAACCGTCAGGGCACCACCATCCTGCTCGTCGAGCAGAACGCCCGGATGGCGCTCCGGGTCGCTCACCGCGGGTACGTGATCCAGACCGGACGGATCGCGCTCAAGGACACGGGGGCCAGCCTCCTGAAATCCGACCTCGTGCGGAAGACCTACCTCGGGGAGAAGTAGGCCGCAGGCGTGGCGCGCGAGGCGATCCATTTCGAGGGCTTCCGGATCGGGGACCGCTTCACGACCCTGGGCCGGACGGTCTCCGAGTTCGAGATCCTGGGCTTCGTCACGCTCACCGGGTTCACCGAGCCCCTGTTCATGGACCTCGAGTACATCGAACGCGAGAGCGTCTTCAAGACGCGCGTGGCGCCCGGTGTCCTGACCTTCGCCCTGGCCGAGGGCCTGACGCTCCAGACGGGGATCCTGCACGGGACGGGGCTGGCGCTCATGAGCTACGACGTGCGGGTGCTGGCGCCGGTCCTCGCCGGGGACACGGTCCGCGTGGAGATCGAGGTGACCGACAAGCGCGAGACGAAGAAGGCGGATCGCGGCGTCGTCACGTTCCGACACCGCGTCCTCAACCAGCGCGGCGAGCCGGTCATGGAGGCGACGATCCTCCGGATGGTCAAGCGCCGTCCGGCGTGAGCCGCGGAGGTGGTGGGGACGGCCCGGGGCCGAGGTTCGCACGAGGGCGATGGCCGGCCCGGGCCGGGGCCCGAACCCCGGCTCGACCCGCGGTAGGACGCCCATGCTCGTCCTGACGCGTGGCGACCTCGAAGCCCTCCTCGAAGTCGGGGCGGTCATCGCCGCGGTGGAGGAGGCCTTCCGCCAGCAGGCCCGCAAAGGGGTGCGGCTCCTCCCCCGACAGGCTCTCGGCCTGGAGGGCCGCGACGTCCTCCTCCTGATGCCCTGCGCGGTCCCCGCGGCCGGGGCCGTCGGGACCAAGACCGTGACCGTCTGCCACGGCAACTCCCGCCGCGGGCTGCCGACGGTCATGGCCTCGTATCTCCTCCACGATCCCGAGACCGGCGAGCCCCTCGCCTTCATGGAGGCGGGTTACCTCACCGCGCTCCGCACGGGCGCCGCCTCCGCGGTCGCCGCGAAGCGGCTCGCCCGCCCGGACAGCCGGGTCGTGGCCTGCTTCGGCGCGGGCGTCCAGGCGGCCTTCCAGCTCCGCTGCCTGCGCGCGGTGCTGCCGCTCGAGCGGGCCGAGGTGGTGAGCCGCAGCCACGAGACCGCCGCGGCCTTCGCCGGGCGTGTCAGCGCGGCGCTCGGTCTTCCCGCCGCGCCCGCCGCGTCGCCGCGCGCCGCGCTGGCGGGAGCGGACGTCGTCGTGACCGCGACGACGTCGTCCACGCCGCTCTTCGACGGCCGCGACATCATGCCCGGCACGCACGTCGACGCGGTGGGCGCGTTTCAGCCCACCACGCGCGAACTCGACACGGAGACCATCCGGCGGGCGCGGGTCTTCGTGGACAGCTTCGAGGGCGCCTGGCACGAGGCCGGCGACGTCCTCATCCCGATCCAGGAAGGCGCGATCACCCGCGCCCACGTCCTCGGCGAGCTCGCGGACCTCGTCGCGGGCGTCCGGCCGGGGCGGATGGCCGCGGACGAGATCACCTGCTTCAAGTCCGTCGGCTTCGCGCCGGAAGACGCGGTGACCGCACGGCTCGCCTACGACCAGGCGCGCGCCGCCGGCCGCGGTCTCAGCGTGGACCTGCGAGCTTCCCCGTGACCCGGACGGCGGACGTCGTCGTGATCGGCGGCGGCGTGACCGGCTGCTCGATCGCCTTCCACCTCGCGGAGCGGGGCGTCCGCGACGTCGTCGTGCTGGAGCGGCGGTTCCTCGCCTCCGGCGGCACCGGGCGCTCGGTGGGCATCATGCGGCAGCTCTATCCGACGCCGGAGACCTCGCGAATGGTGCTCCACTCGCTCCGCGTCTTCCAGAACTTCCGGGAGCTCACGGGCGGGGAGGCGGGGTACGTCCAGTGCGGCGCGATCATCGCCGTGGCGCCGGCCCAGCGGGAGGCGCTGGCGAAGACCCTCGCGGCGCAGCGTGAGATCGGCATTCAGGCCCGGCTGCTGGCTCCCGAGGACATCCGCGAGCTCGACCCGCGAATCGATCCCTTCGCCGTCGGCGCGGCCGTCTACGAGCCCGAGTCCGGTTACGGCGACCCGACGGGCGTGACCGCGGGCTTCGCTGCCGGCGCGCGGCGCCTCGGAGTGAAGATCGAACAGATGACCGAGGTCGTCGGGCTCGAGACGGCGGGGGACCGGGTCACCGGCGTCCGGACCGCGGCCGGCGACACCATTGCGACGCCCGTCGTGATCAACGCGGCCGGCCTCTGGTGCCGAGGGATCGCCGCGATGGCCGGTGTGACGCTGCCGATCGTCGTGGGGCGCCATCCGGTGTTCATCGTCCAGCGGACGGCGGCGTTCGGCCGGCCGCATCCCGTCTACCTGGACCTCGCCAGCGGCACCTTCCTGCGACCCGAGACAGGCGGGCTCACGCTCACCGGCTTCCTCGACGCGGACGAGCCGAGCCACCCGATGGACCCGGAGGCGCTCGGCGGCGACGTTCCCTTCGACGAGGTGGCCCGGATCATGGAGCGCGCGAGCCGCTGTCTCCCCGCGCTCGGCGACGCCCGCTACCAGCGGGGCTACGCCGGCGCGTTCGACATCTCGCCCGACTGGATGCCGATCCT
This sequence comes from Candidatus Rokuibacteriota bacterium, assembly GCA_044866005.1. GTDB lineage: Bacteria > Methylomirabilota > Methylomirabilia > Rokubacteriales > DASRDR01 > JBIOTN01. The sequence goes on from JBIOTN010000128.1 coordinate 8,167, forward strand.
CGACCAGACGCCGGTCCGCGGCTTCTACGTCGCGGTCGGCATGTCGGGTCACGGCTTCAAGCTCTCGCCCGCCGTGGGCCGACTGATGTCCGACCTCATCACCGAAGGCCGGGCGAGCCTCGTCGACCTCGCCGCATTCCGGCTCGACCGGTTCGGGACCCACGCTCACGAGGACGCCGGCGCCTTCTCCCACTCCTATCTCCGCTGACGTCCTGGCGGCGGGGGCTCCCGCGCTCGAGGGCCGGCGCTCGGCCTGGCTCCTCCTGCCGGCCGCCTGGCTCGCGTGGCTCGGCTTTTTCCGGGCGTTCGGGTTCCAGGCGTTCAACTTCCGCGAGGACGGGTTCCTGCTCGCGCTGGCGGAGCGGATCGTCCGCGGAGAGGTGCCCTACCGCGACTTCTCCTACATCCGTCCGCCGCTGCCGATCGCGATCCAGGCGGCCCTGCTCGACTGGATCCCGGGCTACGGCATCGCGGGGGGCCGCTGGTACTTCGCGCTCCAGGCGGCGGTGATCCTGACCGTGGTCTTCCGGCTGCTCCGCCCCCTGGAGCCGAGCGTCGCCCCACGGGCTCTCTACGCCGTCCTCGCGGTCCTCTGCGCGTTCACCGGCGGCTTCCCCCCGATGCCCTGGCACACGGTGGACGGGATCTTCTTCTCCGCCCTGGCGACCTGCGCGCTCGTCGCCGCCGTCGAGCGTCGCTCGCTCGGGTTCGCCGCCGCGGCCGGGCTCGCCGCCGGCGCGGCGGCGCTGTCGAAGCAGGGGTTCGCGGTCCTCCTCCTGGCCGGCCTCGGGCTCGCGCTCACACCCGCGGGTCGACGGATCGGCCCCCGGCCCTGGGCGGGCGCCCTCGCCTACGTCGCGGGCGGCGCAGTGATCGCCGCGGCGACGGCCGGGTATCTCGCCGCGCACGGGGCCCTGGGCGCGGCCGTGGACGCCGTCTTCCTCGCCCCACGCGAGATCACCCGGGAAGTGCTCCACCGCGGCGCCTGGGACCTGGCGGTCCGCATGCACCTGCCGAGCCTCGCGGGGGCCGCGGGCAGCCTCGTCGTCCTCGCCCTCGTCTGGCCCCGCATGCCGGACGCGGCGCGCTCGCCGCTCCTCGTGGGCGTCCTCGCGGCGCTCGCCGGCGTCTGGTGGGCGGGGCGCTCGCCGGGGCTGGTCTACCGCTTCTTCCTGGTCGAGCCCCTCTACGCCGCGGTGTGGCTCGGCGGGCTCGGGCTTCTCCTGGCGCAGGTCACGGGGCGGCGAGCGCTGGCGCCGTCCGTGGCCTGGGCGCTCGCGCTCTCCCTGTGTACACTGTACGGGACGACGGGCAGCTATCTGGGGATCGGGACCGCGCGGATCGGGCTGGTCCTGGCGCTGCCGCTCGTGCTGCTGGCGCTCGCCGGTGGCCGGCCGGCCGCGGACGTGGCGGGCCGGCGGGCGCCGCGCTTCGCCGCCGGCTGCCTCTTGCTCTATGCGGCGTGCCTCTCCGCGTTCATCTTCGTGGCGGTCCCGCACCTCGACGCGAGCCGGGACGAGCTGATCGTGCCGTTCGCCACGGAGCGGCTCTCCGGCATCCGATCGAGCGCGCTCAGGGTCCAGGGGGTCGACGGCGTCGTGGGCACCCTGCGCCGAGAGAGCGGGCCCGGGGACTACGTCCTCGCGTTCATGGACTTCCCGGCGCTCTACTTCCTGGCGGAGCGCCGGAATCCCACCCGGGTCCAGTGGTTTCTCCCGCAAGAGGTGACGCGGGCCGAGGTGGCGCGCGCCGTGGCCGATCTCACCGCCCGCCCGCCGCGCCTGGTCGTGCTGAGCGCGCTCAACTGGATCGAGCTCGGACACCCGCGGCTCCGTCCGATCCTCGGTCACCTCGTCGCCCACTACGACGAAGGGGAGCTGATCGGCGAGTTCCGGATCATGCGGCCGCGCCGACCGCCGGCCGCCGGCTGAGTCCCGGGAAGACGAGAGAGGTGTGTGATGACGACGACGTACCGTAACTACATCGGCGGTGAATGGGTGCCGGCGGCCTCCGGCCGGACCTTCGAGGATCGCAACCCGGCCAATCGCGAGGAGCTGCTCGGAACCTTCCCGCGCTCCGACGCGACCGACGTGGACCGGGCCGTGAGCGCGGCGCGGGAGACGTTCCGGCGCTGGCGGCTCGTGCCGGCGCCCCGTCGCGCGGAGATCGTCTTCCGCGCCGGGGAGATGCTCCTGCGCCGGAAGGAAGAGCTGGCGCGCCTCATGACGCGCGAGATGGGGAAGGTGATCGCGGAGGCCCGCGGCGACGTCCAGGAAGGGATCGACACGGCGTACTACATGGCGGGCGAGGGCCGCCGGCTGTTCGGTCACCACGTCCCGTGCGAGCTTCCCGCGAAGTTCGGCGTGGCGATGCGCGTCCCGGTGGGCGTGGTGGCCGCCGTCACGCCCTGGAACTTCCCGCTCGCCATCCCCACCTGGAAGCTCCTCCCGGCGCTGGTTTGCGGAAACACCGTCGTGTTCAAGCCTGCCGAGGACACACCGCTCATGGCCCACGCGTTCCTCGAGATCCTGATCGAGGCCGGACTCCCGAAGGGCGTGGTGAACCTGGTCCACGGCCTGGGGGAGGAGGCCGGCGCGGCGCTGGTCCGGCATCCGGGCGTGAACCTCGTCTCGTTCACCGGCTCGACCGAGGTCGGCCGCGACGTCGCCCGGGTCGCCGCCGAGACGTACAAGAAGGTCTCGCTCGAGATGGGCGGCAAGAATGCGATCATCGTGATGGACGACGCGGCGCTGGAGCTGGCGATCGACGGCGCCGTGTGGGGCGGCTTCGGCACTTCCGGGCAGCGCTGCACGGCGGCGAGCCGCGTGATCGTCCACGACAAGGTCCATGGGGCCTTCGCGCGGGAGTTCGCCGAGCGCGCCCGGCGCCTCCGGCTCGGCCCCGGGCTGGACGAGAAGACGGACGTGGGGCCCGTCGTCAACGAGGCGCAGCTCGCGCGCGTCCACGAGTACACCAACGTGGGCCGCGGCGAGGGCGCCAAGGTGCTCGTAGGCGGCGAGATCGCGACCGAGGGCGACCTTCGCAAGGGCTTCTTCTACAAGCCGACCATCTTCGACGACGTGGATCCCGAGATGCGGATCGCGCGCGAAGAGATCTTCGGGCCGACCGTGGCACTGCTCCGCGCGCGAAGTCTGGAGGAGGCCATCGAGATCTGCAACAACACGAACTACGGGCTCTCGTCCGCGATCTACACCCGCGACGTCAACCGGGCGTTCCAGGCGATGCAGGACATCGCCACGGGGATCACCTACGTGAATGCGTCGACCATCGGCGCGGAGATCCAGTTCCCGTTCGGCGGCGTCCGGCAGACGGGAAACGGCCACCGGGAGGGCGGCTGGACGGTGCTCGACATCATGACGGAGTGGAAGACGCTGTACGTGGACTACTCCGGGAAGCTCCAGAAGGCGCAAATGGACTGACCGTGCCGATCCGCGTCGCATCTCGGCGTTCTGCATCACGGCCGGGACGCGCTCGGCCTACGGCCGCGCGGCCGTCCCGCCCTCTGGCGTCACGGCCGGGACGCGCTCGGCCTGCGGCCGCGCGACCGTCCCGGCCTCCGGGGGCCTGGGCGCGCCTCCGCATCCGAACTTGGCCTGGGGGGAGGCAGGCCCGATCCGTTCGCCGCCACGGCCGGGACGGAGTCCCGGCCGCAAATCAATCAGAGCGGCCGCGGCCCATGCCGCGAGGGCCGTCGGAGGGGGGCAACGCCCCCGTCCGAGAGAACGTAGGCGGCGTACGCCTCGGCGCGCCTCGGGCCTGCGTCCGTGATCTGCTCGCGTCTCGGCCCGGCCGGGCGACGGTCGTCACGCTGGTCCTCGCTGAGCTGATGGTCGCCTTGGCTCTGGTCGCGGGCGCGGCGGAGGACACACGCGAGGCCGACCTGCCGGTGATCGTCACCGTCACGGCGCCGAAGCGGCTGCCCGTGGGGGTGCAGGGGGAGATCCGGCTCTGGTACCGCGCGCGTCAGGCCAACGTGGTGGCGGTCATCCGCGCCATCGAGGACCTGGACGGGCCGGTGATGCCGCGCTCGACCAGCGAGCGAGAGTTCGGCGTCGTCGCGCGCGCGTTCGGGCGCGAAGCAGGGGACCTCGCCGTGCCGGTGGCCTTCGCCAGGCCGGGTCTCAAGCGCGTGACGCTGACGCTCGTCACCGACGAGCGCGTGTTGAGCGACCCGGCCGTCGTCGAGGTCGAGGCCCTGCCTTAGTCTCAGTCGACCGCGGTCGAGAGTCACATGGCCGATGGCGTCGGACGCGTCCCGACGCGGTTGAAAAACCCGCGGGCGCGACCGCATAATAGCGCGGACCGTAACGGCGAGGAGGCGGCATGGCGGCGTATCCGACGGATCTGCGGTACACGCGCGAGCACGAGTGGGCGCGCGTGGAGGGGCGGCGGGCCCGGGTGGGGATCACGCAGTACGCGCAGGATCAGCTGGGCGACGTGGTGTTCGTCGAGCTGCCCAAGGCGGGGACGCGGGTGCGGCAGCTCCAGGCCTTCGGGGTGGTCGAGTCGGTGAAGGCGGTCTCGGAGCTCTACGCGCCGCTGTCCGGAGAGGTGGTGGAGGTCAACGGCGAGCTCCAGGAGCACCCGGATCAGGTGAACCGGGATCCCTACGGGGCCGGCTGGATGATCGTGATCGCCCTGGCGGACCCCAAGGAGGTGGAGGCGCTCCTGAGCGCGGCGGATTACGAGGCCTATCTCAAGACGGCCGGGGAACACTGATGCAGCACGGCCCGACGATGCGCTACCTCCCGACGACGTCCGCCCAGCGGGCCGAGATGCTGCGGGCCATCGGCGTCCCCGACCTCGAGGCGCTGATCGAGCGCATCCCGTCGAAGGCCCGGCTCGGCCGCGAGCTCGGTATCCCGCCCGCCCTGGCCGAGGCCGAGCTCACCGCCCACCTCCGCGCGCTCGCCGCCGCCGATGCCCACGCCGGGGAGTACGCCTCCTTCATGGGCGGCGGCGCCTACGACCACTACGTCCCGAGCGTGATCAACCACCTCCTCCTGCGCTCGGAGTTCTTCACGGCGTACACCCCGTATCAGCCCGAGGCCAGCCAGGGCACACTCCGCTCGATCTACGAGTACCAGACGATGATCTGCGCCCTCACCGGGATGGACGTCACCAACGCCTCCGTCTACGACGGCGGCTCGGCGCTGGCCGAGGCGGCGCTCATGGCCCACGGCGTCACCGACCGGGACCAGATCGTCGTCTCCGCGGCCGTCTCGCCGCTCGCCCGGCGCGTGGTGGCGACCTACTGCGCCGGCCCGCGGCTGCCGGTCAAGACCGTGCCGTGGGCGGACGGGGTGACCGACGTGGACGCCCTCCGGAAGGTCGTCACCGACAAGACGGCCGGCGTGCTCGTCCAGTACCCGAACTTCTTCGGCTGTCTGGAGGACCTCGACGCGCTGGCCGCGGTCGCCCACGAGCGGGGCGCGCTCTTCGTGGTCTCCGTGGACCCCATCGCGCTCGCCCTCCTTCGTCCGCCCGGCGAGGCGGGGGCCGACATCGTGGTCGGCGAAGGGCAAGGGCTGGGCAACCCCGTCATGGGCGGCGGCCCCTACCTCGGCCTCTTCGCCTGCCGGAAGGAGCTCGTCCGACGGATGCCCGGCCGGCTCGTCGGCGCGACGGTGGACCAGCACGGCCGGCGGGGCTTCGTCCTCACGCTCCAGACGCGCGAGCAGCACATCCGGCGGGACAAGGCGACGTCCAACATCTGCACCAACGTCGCACTCGTCGCGCTCGGCGCCACCATCTACCTGGCCCTCATGGGCAAGGAGGGCCTCCGCAAGGTCGCCACGCTCTCCACCGCGAAGGCCCACTACGCCGCCGAAGTCCTGGCCCGGGTCCCGGGCGTGAGCCGGGCCTTCCCGGCCCCGTTCTTCAAGGAGTTCGTGCTGCGGCTGCCGAAGTCGCCGGACCGCGTGCTCCACGCGCTCCGGAAGCGGAAGATCCTGGGCGGCGTCGCGTTGAAGCCGTTCGAACGGACGCTCAAGGACGGCCTGCTCGTCGCCGTGACGGAGACGCGGACCCGCGCCGAGATCGACCAGTACGCCGAGGCGCTCGCCGCGGTGGTTGGATAAGCCGGTGTCCGCGGGCGTCACGGCCGGAGCGGGGCGGGAGGGGAGCGTCCCGTCCGTCGACGGCGTCCCGATCCGGTACGCGGTGACCGGAGACGGGGAGCCGGCGCTCGTCTTCGTCCACTGCTGGATGGGCCACCGCGGCTTCTGGGATGCGCAGGTCTCGCGCTTCGCGCCCCGGCATCGCGTCGTCACCCTCGACCTCGCCGGCCACGGCGACTCCGGTTGCGACCGGCGCGCCTGGACCATCGCCGCCTTCGGCGGGGACGTGCGGGCGGTGGTCGAGGCCCTGGGGTTGGGGCGGGTCGTCCTGATCGGACACTCCATGGGCGGGCCCGTCATCCTGGAAGCGGCACGGCAGCTGCCGGCCTCGGTCGTCGGTCTGATCCCGGTGGAGACGCTGCGGAACGTCGAGCAGCGATGGCCGCCGGCGGAGATCGAGGCGGGGCTGGCGGGCTTCCGGACCGACTACGCGGGCAACGTCTCGCGCTTCATGCGACAGCGGCTCTTCACGCCGTCGGCCGACCCCGCCCTCGTCGAGCGCCTCGTGGCTCGCGCGCTCGCGGCGCCGCCCGAGATCGCGGTCGCCGCGATCGAGAGCACGTGGCGCTACGACGCCGCGGCCGCGTTCCGGGAGCTCTCCGTCCCCATCCACGCCATCAACACGGATCTCGCGCCGACGGACGTCGTCGCCAACCGGCGGCACGCGCGGCAGTTCGAGGCGACCATCATGACGGGTCTCGGCCACTATCCCATGCTGGAGGCGCCGCAGCGCTTCAACGCGGAGCTCGCCGACGCCGTCGCGCGCGTCGTGGCGGCGAGCCGAGCGGCGGCGTGACGGTGCCATGAACGGCTACGACAAGCTGATCTTCGAGCTCTCCGTCCCGGGGCGCGTGGGCTACTCGCTGCCGGATCCCGACGTCCCCGAGAGCGATCCGGGCCGGCTCCTGCCCAAGGCCCACCTGCGGGCGCGGCCGGCCGAGCTGCCCGAGGTGAGCGAGTTCGACGCGGTCCGGCACTACACGCGCCTGTCCCGGATGAACTACGGGGTCGACACCCACTTCTACCCCCTCGGCTCGTGCACGATGAAGTACAACCCCAAGGTCAACGAGGACATGGCGCGGCTGCCCGGATTCGCGCGGCTCCACCCGTTGACGCCGGACGAGGCGATGACGGGCGCGCTCGCGCTGATGGGGCGCCTCGGCGAGATGCTGAGCGAGGTGGTCGGCATGGACGCGGTCTCGCTCCAGCCGGCGGCGGGGGCCCAGGGTGAGCTGGCGGGCGTGCTGATGATCCGCGCCTACCACCTCGACCGCGAGCGCCGGCCGCGCAAGAAGGTCCTCGTGCCGGACTCGGCCCACGGGACGAACCCGGCATCCACCACGATCGCCGGGTACCAGACGATCCAGCTCAAGTCCGACGCCCAGGGCGAGGTGGATCTCCTCGACCTCGAGCGGAACCTCGACGAGGACGTCGCCGCGTTCATGATCACCGTCCCGAACACGCTCGGCCTCTTCGAGTCGAAGATCCTCGAGATCACCGAGATGTGCCACGCCAAGGGCGCCCAGGTCTACATGGACGGGGCCAACCTCAACGCGCTGCTCGGCCTCACGCGGCCGGGCGATCTCGGCTTCGACGTCGTGCACATGAACCTCCACAAGACGTTCACCACGCCGCACGGGGGCGGGGGCCCGGGCGCGGGCCCGGTCGGGGTGAAGGCCCACCTGACGCCCTTCCTCCCGGTCCCCGTCGTCCTCCGCGACGGCGACGCCTGGCGGCTGGACTGGAAGCGCCCGAAGTCGATCGGGAAGCTCCAGGCCTTCTGGGGCAACTTCGGGATGCTCGTGCGGGCCTACACCTACATTCGGACCATGGGCGCGGACGGCCTCCGCGCGGTGGCGGAGAACGCGATCCTGAACGCGAACTACATCAAGGCGCGGCTCCGGCCGCACTACGACCTGCCGTACCCCGGCCCCTCCATGCACGAGGTGGTGTTCTCGGCGCGGCGGCAGAAGCGGCAGGGGGTTACGGCGACGGACATCGCCAAGCGGCTGCTGGACCTCGGCTTCTACGCCCCCTCGATCTACTTTCCGCTGATCATCGAGGAGGCGCTGATGATCGAGCCCACGGAGACGGAGTCGAAGGAGACGCTCGACGAGTTCTGCGCCGCGATGATCGAGATCGCGCGCCAGGCGGAGCGGGAGCCGGAGCGGGTCCGGGAGGCGCCGGTGACCACGCCGGTGGGGCGGCTCGACCAGACGCGGGCCGCGCGCCAGCCTGATCTTCGCTGGACGCCGTCGGGATCCGCCGGCGCCCCGCCGGGCGCGGCGGCGCCGGTGCCGCCGGAGGTCGCGCGACCATAGCCGGGGGCACGGAGCCGATGGGCGCGCCCTGGCGCCTCGCCGTGACGGAGCCGCTCGACGGCGCCAGGAACATGGCCATCGACGAGGCGCTCCTCCGCGCCCGGATCGCCGGCGAGGCGGGGCCGACGATCCGGTTCTTCGCCTGGCGGCCGCCGACGGTCTCGCTCGGCTACGGCCAGCCCCTGGACGAGCGGATCGACCTCGAGGCCTGCGCGCGGCTCGCGATCGGGCTGGTGCGCCGGCCGACCGGCGGGAGCGCGATCCTCCACGAGACCGCCGACGCCGAGGTGACCTACAGCGTCGTGGCGCGGGCCGACGACTTCCCGGGCGCCGACGACGTCCTCGAGACGTACCGGACCGTGAGCGATGGGCTCGTCGGCGGGCTGGCGCGGCTCGGGATCAGCGCGGTCGTCGTCCCGGTCACGCGCCCCCGGCGAGGCGGACACGCGCCCGCGTTCTGCTTCGCCCGGACCGGGTCCTACGAGATCGCGGTGGCGGGCCGGAAGCTCGTGGGAAGCGCCCAGCGGCGCCAGAGGGGCGCGTTCCTCCAGCACGGGTCGGTCCTGCTCGACGCCGACCCCGCGCGGCTCCGCGCCGTCTTCCCCGGCGAGCGCGCGCCGCTGGCGACGGTCACGACGGTCGCGACCGTGCTCGGCCGGCGCGTCGGCTTCGAGGAGACGGTGGCCGCCCTCGCGGCCGGTCTCGCCGACCGGCTCGGCGTGCGGCTCGTGCCGGGCGGGCTCACCCCCGCCGAGGTCGAGGCCGTCGAGCGCCTCGTCGCGGAGAAGTACGCGACGGAGGCGTGGACCCGCCGCGGCCGGCTGCCAGAGCCCCGGATTGCGTGAGTACCCGTCGGCCCCGATGCTCGGCGTCGGGGCCGTCATCGTGGATGGCTCGCGCGTCCTGCTCGTCCAGCGCGGGCGGCCCCCGGCGCTGGGCAAGTGGAGCATCCCGGGCGGCCTGGTGGACGTCGGGGAGACCGTGGAGGCGGCGGTCCGGCGCGAGGTGGCGGAAGAGTGCGGCCTCACGGTACGCCTCCACGGCCTCGTGGGGTTCGTGGACCGGATCGTGCGCGACTCCGCCGGGCGGGTGCAGTACCACTACGTCCTGCTCGATTTCCTCGCGACACCGGAGGCCGGCGCCGCGTGCGCGGGCTCGGATGCCCACGCCATCCGGTGGAGCACGGTGGAGGAGCTTCGCGAGCTCGACGTGACGGAGGGGCTCGAGCCGATGATCCGCCGGGCGCTCGCCATGCACGCGCCGGGGTCGCGGGAGGAGGGGGCGTGATGAAGGTGACCGTGAGCACGCGGTCGCTGACCGACACCGGCGGCGACGTGCTCGTCGTCGAGCGGTACCTGGGAGCGCCCGGGCTCACCGCCGAGGGACGCCGCGTGGACCGCGCGCTGGGCGGTCTCCTCCACCGCGCGCTGGACGAGGAGCGGTTCGAGAGCCGCCCCGGGGACACGGCGCACCTCCACACGGCCGGCCGCCTTCCGGCGAAACGGATCGTCGTCGTCGGCATGGGCCCGCGCGAGGAGACCACGGCCGAGACGATCCGGCGCGCGGCGTCGGCCGCCCTCCGGCGCGCGCGGGACCTCGGCGCCCGCACGGTCGTCGTGCCGCTGATCGGGCGGGGGCTGCCGGCGCGGGTGCGGGCCCAGGCCCTGGGAGAAGGCGCGCGGCTCGGCCTCTACACCTTCGACCGCTACAAGGCGACGAGGGGCGAGGCCCGGGCGATCGAGGCCCTCACCGTGGTGGTTCCGGCGACGGGTGACCTGGCCGCGGCGCGCGAGGGCCTGCGGGTCGCCGAGCTGGCCGCCGAGGCGACGGCCTTCGCGCGCGACCTCATCAACGAGCCCGCGAACAGCGTGACGGCGACCGCGCTCGCGCGCGAGGCCGAGGCGATCGCCAAGGCCGGGGGCCTGCGCCTCCGGGTCTACGACCGCGCGGCGTGCGAACGGCTGGGCATGGGGGCGTTCCTCGGCGTCAACCGCGGGAGCCAGGAGCCGCCGCGCTTCGTCCATTTGACCTATGCCCCGAAGGGGCGCGCGCGGCGGCGCGTGGCGCTGATCGGCAAGGGGATCACCTTCGATTCGGGCGGGCTCGACCTCAAGCCGGCCGAGGCCATGGAGCGGATGAAGGGTGACATGTCGGGGGCGGCGGCGGTCCTCGGGGTGATGAAGGTCCTCCCGCGGCTCGCGCCGCCGGTGGAGGTCCATGGCCTCGTCGCGGCGACCGACAACATGCCGTCGGGCTCGGCCGTCAAGCCCGGGGACGTCCTGCGGGCGATGAGCGGCAAGACGATCGAGGTCAACAACACCGATGCCGAGGGGCGCCTCACGCTCGCCGACGCCCTGGCCTATGCGCTCAGGCAGGTGAAGCCGGACGAGGTCGTGGACATCGCCACGCTGACCGGCGCCTGCTCCATCGCGCTCGGCCCCCTCTGCGCGGGGGCGATGAGCACCGACCGCGCGCTCCAGGCCCGGGTCCTCGCGGCGGCGCAGGAAGCCGGCGAGCGGGTCTGGCCGCTGCCGCTCATCGAGGAGTACCGGGAAGGTCTCCGGAGCGACGTCGCGGACATCCGGAACACCGGCCCCCGCCCCGGGGGCGCCATCACGGCGGCGCTCTTCCTCAAGGAGTTCGCCGGAGACACGCCGTGGGTCCACCTCGACATCGCGGGGGCGGCCTTCACGGACAAGGAGCTGCCCTACGCCCCGAAGGGCGGGGTCGGATTCGGGACGCGGACCCTCCTCGCCTACCTCCTGGCGACCGGTCGTGGCTCGAAGCGGCGCGGCCGCTGAGGCGAGCGCGACGGCAGGGAGCGGCATGAGCGGCGTCGACCTCCACGCGCACACGACCGCCTCCGACGGCACCTACACGCCGGCCGAGCTGGTCCAGGAGGCCGTGCGGCGGGGCGTCCGCATCCTGGCCGTCACCGATCACGACTCGACCGAGGGCGTCGAGCCGGCGCGAGCCGTCGCGCGCGAGCACCCGCCGATCGAGATCGTCCCGGGCATCGAGATCAACACCGAGGCGGACGGCGCCGAGGTCCACATCCTCGGCTACTTCCTCGACCACGCCGCCCCGTGGCTCCGCGCGCTCCTCCTCGAGTTCCGCGAGGAGCGCGCCCAGCGGATCCACCGGATCGCCGAGCGTCTGGCCGGCCTCGGCGTGCCGATCGACCCGATGGAGGTCTTCGCCCTCGTGCGCGAAGGATCGGCCGGACGCCCCCACGTCGCCCGCGTCATGGTCGAGCGGGGGTACGTCCCGACGGTGAAGGAGGCCTTCGACCGCTACCTCAAGGCGGGCGGTCCGGCCTACGTCGGCCACCGCAAGGTCACCCCGCAGGAGGCTTGCGCGCTCGTCCGCCGGGCGGGCGGGACGCCCGTCTTCGCCCACCCGGGGTTCCAGGACGGCGCGGCGGCGATGATCCGCACGCTGGCCGCTTCGGGCCATCTCGAGGGCGTGGAGTGCTACTACGCCGAGCACACGCCCGCCCAGACCGCCCGCTTCCTGGCGCTCTGCCGGGAGCTCGACCTGGTCCCGACGGGGGGCTCGGACTTCCACGGTCCGGCCGTCCGCGCGGCAACGCTCGGGGTGCCCTCGGCGCCGTGGGCGAGCTATGAGGAGTTGCGCCGCCGCGCCGGCCGCTGAGCCGGCCGGGCCGATCACCGTCGCATCCCGGCGTCCTCGGTCGTCGGCGGCCCTCAACGTACAACCGCGTACGCCTCGGGCCGCCTCCTCCCTGCGTCCTGGGGCTGCTCGGTTCTCGGCCCGGCCCCGTAGCGGCTCAGATTGCTTACCCGAATGCCCGCCGCGCCGGCCGCTGAGCCGGCCGGGCCGATCACCGTCGCATCCCGGCCTCCGGCCTGACAGGCCGGGCGGCGCTGGGTCTCACGGCCTCGCGGCCGTCCCGGCCTCCCGGGGCCCGCCGCGCGTCAGTCGTCGTCGTCCACGATCGTCAGCACCGCCGTGCTGGGCGTCCCGAGCGTGGCGCCGCCGGTGGGGGTGCTGAGGGTCAGGACGACCGTCTCGCTGGGCTCGGCGACCCCGTCGTTGATCCCGAAGACCTGGAACGACTTGCTGGTTTCCCCGGGCGCGAACGTCAGGGTGCCGGCGGCGAGCGTGTAGTCGCTCCCGGCGGTGGCGGTGCTGGCGGGACTCGCGGCGTAGTCCACGGTGACGAGGCCGCTTGCCCCCCCCACACGCTTGACCGTGATGGTGATGGCGGGCATGAACTCCTTCACGCTGTAGGCGGACGCGCTGAAGCGGAACGCGCCCGCCGGGTCGTTGTCCGTGATGGTCAGGGTGGCGGTGGTCGGCGCTCCCAGGACCGCGCCTCCGGTGGGACCGCTGAGGGTCAGGGAGACGGTCTCGTCGGGTTCCGGGAGCGCGTCGTTGAGGATCGGGACCCGGATCTGCCGGAGCGTGACCCCGGGGCCGAACGTGAGCGTGCCCAAGGTCTCGACGTAGTCCACACCGGGCGTCGCCGTCCCCGGGCTGGTCGCGTACTGGACGGTCACGGCCGGCGCCGCGGGGCCGGTGCGGACGACGGTGATCAGGGCCTTCCCCGCTCCCTCGCTCACGCTGTAGGTCGGGGCGCCGAACGAAAGAGCGGTCACCAGGTCGAACGTCGCGGTGGTGGACCGGTCGCCGTCCATCGTCAACGTGCAGGGGTCGATGCCCGCACAGACGCCGCTCCAGCCCGCGAACACGGAGCCGGGAAGCGCCGTCGCCGTGAGCGTGATGCTCTCGGCCGTGCCGAGGTCGTAGTCGTGGCGGCAGGTCGTCCCGCAGTCGATGTCCCCCGTGTCGCTCGTCACGACGCCGCTGCCGGTCCCGGCGCGCGTCACGAGGAGCACGTTGTGGTCGGTGGTGACGCGGTGGATCGCGTGCGCCCCGTAGTCGGCGACGTAGAGCTCGCCCGCCTCGTCCTCGCCGAACGAGCTGACCTGGAAGCCTGCGTCCAGGAGCTCGCTCGCGGTCCAGCTGCCGCCCGCCTCCGTGGCGCCCCAGATGCGCCCGGAGCAGAAGTCGGCGTAGAGATACGTGCCGGCGAGCCCGGGGATCCCCGTCCCTCGGTAGCGATAGCCGCCGGTGATCGAGCAGTTTCCGTTCGTGTGGCCGTACTCGACGATGGGCAGGGTCAGCGTCCCATCGTTGCAGTTCGAGCTGGGGTTGAAGCAGTGGGACCCCTCCATCCGCCGCCAGCCGTAATTCTGGCCGCCGGCGCTCCCCGCGGGCTGGACGTTCACCTCTTCCCAGCTGTTCTGCCCGACGTCGCCGATGTAGAGGTCGCCGGTCGCGCGGTCGAAGCTGAACCGCCAGGGGTTGCGGAGCCCGAGCGCCCAGATCCGGTCCCCGAAGGGATTTCCGGGCGCCGCGGCGCACGGCAGTCCGGAGGCGGGGTCGAGCCGCAGGAGCTTGCCCAGGAGCGTGTCGGGGTTCTGGGCGTTGTTCGGCAGGTCGCCGCCGCCGCCGCCGTCCCCGACCCCCGCGTACAGGCAGCCGTCCGGGGCGAACTGGAGCTGGCCGCCGTTGTGATTCGCGGCATCCGGGTGGGGAATCGTGAGCCGGACGACCTCGGAAGTCGGATCGGCGACATCGGGGCTCGCCGACACCGAGTATTGCGCGATGACGATGCTGCCTTCGAGGTTCGTGTAGTAGACGTAGAAGAGCCCGTTCGCGCCGTAGTCCGGGTGGAACGCGACGCTGAGCAGGCCGCGCTCGCCGCCGTTCGAGATGCGCCTCCGGATGTCCAGGAACGGGGTGGGGAGGAGCTGGCCTCCGTCGAACACGCGGACCTGTCCCGACTGCAAGGTCAGGAAGAGTCGCCCCGAGCCGTCGCCGGCATGGGTGATGGCCACCGGCGGCCCCGGCAGGCCGGCGACGAGGGGCTCCAGGACGATCTGCGCGAAGCTCGGCGTCGAGAGGCTCAGCCAGGCGACGAGGGCGCCAACCCAGGCGAGCGCGGCCGCACCCGGCGAATGCCCCCGGCCTCGAGCGGCGCCTCCGGGGGCCCGGGTCAAACCCACGGGTACCGTGGCGTGCTCCGGTCGATGCGCGCGCAGCGGGGCGGTCTCCATGCCGGGCGGCGGGGGACGGCCCCCAAACCTCGCCAGGGTATCAGAGGAGGTCCGACCTCCGGGGAAGAAATCTTTCCGCTTGACAGGGCCGACGGCGGCCGCCTATCCTGTGCGGCACCATGACGGCACGTCTGGCGGGCCCGACGGTTTGCTTCGCGTTTTACTACTTTACCGACCGTCTGCCCGCCGGCCCTGTGCCGTAGCGAACGCCGGATCACAGGGGCCACGGGTAGACGGGACGGTCGCCCGTGGCCCTTTTCGTTTTTGTAGCCCCGGCGTCCGTTCCGCCACCCCCCGGCCCGGAGCCCGGAATGGCGGACGATCGCGGGCCGCTCGTCGAGCTCGCCAAGGAGGGAGCCGGATGATCATCGTGCTGAAGCCGGGAACGCAGGACGGAGACATCGAGGACGTCTGTCGCCGGATCGAGGCGCTGGGCCTCCGGGCTCACGTGAGCCGGGGCGAGCAGCGCACCGTCGTGGGCGCCATCGGCGACGATCGGTTCAAGACGCGGCTTCAGGCGCTCGAGGCGCTCGAGTGCGTCGAGAGCATGGTGCCGATCCTCCAGCCGTTCAAGCTGGCGAGCCGCGAGGTGCACACGCGCGACACCATCGTGGAGGTGGACGGCGTCAAGATCGGCGGCCCCCGCCTCGCGGTCATGGCGGGGCCGTGCTCGGTCGAGTCCGAGGCGCAGCTCCGCGCGGTCGCCGAGGGGGTCAAGGCGGGCGGTGCCCACATCCTGCGCGGTGGCGCCTTCAAGCCGCGGACCTCCCCGTACGCCTTCCAGGGGCTCGAGGAAGAGGGGCTCAAGCTCCTGGCCGCGGCGCGCAAGCAGACGGGCCTGCCGATCGTCACCGAGGTTCTCGAACCCGACAAGGTCGACCTCGTCGCCGAGTACGCCGACATCCTCCAGATCGGCGCCCGGAACATCCAGAACTTCTCCCTGCTCAAGGAGGTCGGCCAGTGCGGGAAGCCCGTGCTGCTCAAGCGCGGCATGGCGACGACGATCAAGGAGTTCCTGCTCTCGGCGGAGTACGTCCTGGCCGGCGGGAATCCCGACGTGATCCTCTGCGAGCGCGGCATCCGGACCTTCGAGACGACCACCCGGTTCACGCTGGACCTCACTGCCGTGCCCGTCATCAAGAAGCTGTCGCACCTCCCCATCATCGTGGATCCGAGCCACGGGACCGGCCACTGGGAGTACGTGGCCCCGATGGCGAAGGCCGGGATCGCCTGCGGCGCCGACGGCCTCATCGTCGAGGTCCACGGAAACCCGGCCGAGGCCCTGTCGGATGGGCCGCAGTCGTTGAAGCCCGACAAGTTCGCCCGGCTGATGGGCGAGCTGCGCGTGCTCGCGCAGGCGGTGGGCCGGACCCTCTAGTTGCTTCAGGGGTCTCGGAAGACCCCCCGAAGGCCCCCGCCGTGGCGGCGGCGGTA
>JBIOTN010000129.1:0-42532 GCA_044866005.1 Candidatus Rokuibacteriota bacterium
CGACAGCGGCAGGACCATCCCCTTGCCCAGGGTGTTGAGGACGATGTCCCGGTGACTGTCGTCGATCAGGAGCGCGCCCTCGGTCGCGACGAACTCGATCGTCGCGGTCGAGAAGTGCGGGTAGCCGGGCGGGAGCGCCCAGCCGGCGCCGACCGTGAAGGCGGTCCCGTCGTCCATGGTCACGACGATCCACATGCAGTCCGGCACGCCGTGGGCCTGCTCCATGATCCGGTACACGGCCTGGGCGTAGACGCGCGCCGGCCGGCGCCCTTCGAGGCACCACAGCAGAAAGTCGATGTCGTGGGTCGCCTCCATCACGGCCGGCGTCAGGCGGATGCGCCCGCCGATCTTGTTGCCAATGCTCCGGGAGACGTTCCGGCTGACGAGGGCGGTGACCGGCCGGCCGAGGGTCGCATCGGCCACGCATTTCTTCACGTAGGCGTACTTCGGGTTGAACCGCTGCGTGTAGCCGATCGTCAGCTTCAGGTCGCCCTCGCGGGCGAGGGCCATCATCTCGTCGGCTTCCTTCAGCTCGAGGCCCATGGGCTTCTCGAGCAGGGTGTGCTTGCGGGCCAGCAGGCAGTCCCGGGCGATGGGGTAGTGGGTGGTCTCCGGTGTCGTCGACACGAAGATGGCGTCGACGTCCTGCCGCGCGAGCAGCTCATGGTAGTCCTGCGTGGCGGTCCGTGCGCCGGTCGCCTGCGCGACGCGCGCGAGCCGGGCGGGGTCGATCTCCGCCAGGTGGAGGCTCTCGACGAGCGGATGCGCCGCGCAGGCGCGGGCGCGGATCTCGCCGATCCAGCCGGTGCCGATCACCCCCACCCCCAGGCGTCGTCCGGCCCGGCCGCTCACGTGTCCCGTCCCGTATAGCCGGCGAACGGCGGCTCGCCCGGCTTCTGCCGGGACGGCATGGAGATGCGGAACTTGCACGTCGCGTCGCCGCGCGTCTTGATCGCCTCGAACTGCACGATCATGTCCGGGTGATACCGGCGGTAGTACGTGGGGTGCAGCTCGTAGTCGTAGATGTAGCCGAGATCGAGCCCGCGCTGCCCGAACTCGCTCCAGGCGACGGCGTAGGGACACCACGTGCAGTCCTGGTGCCAGGTGCCCTTGGTCAGCCGGCCTGGCGCGAACTGCCAGATCGAGATGAGCTGGCCGTCCCAGTGGTCCATCAGCGTCTTGACGTTCAGGTCCCAGCCGGCCGCCAGGTGGGCGGCCTTCTGGCGGTCGGCCCGCTCGTGGGCGAGGTCCCGGACCTGCTGGCGCAGCTCGGCCTCGCCCAGCATGTCGAAGCGCTTGGTCTGCTCGTCGGCGCAGAAGTAGTAGAGCGCGCCGTTGTTCATGGCGGTGCGACGCGCCAGCTCGACCCCCTCCGGGACCCCCTCGGGGACGCGCGAGCGCACCGGGCCCGGCGCCCCGTCGGGCGCCGAGGCCACGCGCCACGTCACCGACCAGGGCTGATGCAGGTCGAGCCGGGCGGGGTCGAAGGCGACGGTCGCGCCGAGGCCCTCGGCGAGGCCGGGAAGCACGCCGCGATAGTACAGGCGGGCGATCTCGACGCCCGCCTCGTACTCGCGCCAGCGCTCCCACTCCGCCGGATCGCGCAGCGTGACCGTCACGGCTCGATCCGATCCCTCGATCGACCCGGCCCCCGTCTCGGCCAGCAGGGGGTAGTCCGCCATGTCCCAGTGCTCGATCACCGTGCGCGCGGTGAGCGGGGCCTTCGCCGTCTCCAGCCCTTTCCGGATCAGCTCCGCACGGTAGCGGCCGTAGCGGTGGAGGGCACGGAGGAGGGTCCGCTCGCCCTCCTCGCCGAAGCGCCGCGCGGGCGAGTAGGCGAAGTGGCGGGCGAACATCGCCTGGAAGCGCATCAGGTCCTGGCAGCTCTGGACGATGCCCGCGCGGTCGACCGTCTCGTCGAAGCCCATGGTGGCTCCCTCGCCGGGTCCGGCGCGACCGGCCCGTCAGCGCAGCGTGTGGGCGCGGACGCGCTACTCGGGGGTCTGGAGCTGAATGTAGTTCCCTTCGGGGTCGAAGAAGTAGATCGCCCGTCCCGTCTGGCGCACGACGGGCTCGTCGATCAGCACCTTCACGCCGGCCCGCCGGAGCTCCTCCGCCGCCCGCTCGAAGTCGTCCCTGGAGACCTGCAAGGCGATGTGGGCGGTGCCGTCGTCGAAGTCACCGCGCTCGATGGGCGTCGGCCGCTCGAAGAGCACCAGGCACATCCCATCCTCCATGTAGAGCCGCGAGATGGCCGGGAACTCGCCGTAGACCGCCTTGTACGGGCCGCCGCTCCCCGTGTCGACGCCGACCTTCTGGCAGGTCATGCCGAGGACCTCGGTGTAGAATTTCGTGGCGCGGGCGAGGTCGTTCACCGGCAGGCCCAGGTGATAGAGCCTCTTGACCTTGATCATCGTGGCGACCCCTCTCGGACTCGACGGTGGTGTCGGACGCGGGCCCCCTGACCAGGACAGTAGCGCAGACGGGAACCCCAAGACAAGCGCGTCACCCTGACCGCCGGAGGCGGCGATGGCGATCCTCGTGACCGGGGCCGGACTCATCGGCTGCCACGCGGCGAAGCGGCTCGCGGACGCCGGGCACCAGGTGCTGCTCGTCGATCGCGCCCCGCACGCCGATTACATCCGGGCCGTCGCCGGCCGCGAGCGGATCGAGACGGTCGCCGCGGACCTGCGGGACCTCCCCGCCCTCCTCGGGGCGGCGAAGACGTTCGCCGTGACCACGATCATCCACACGGCGGGGCTGATCGGCCGACGCGTCAGCGACGACCCCGCCACGGGGATCGCGAACAATCTCCTCGGCACGCTTCACGTCCTGGAGACGGCCCGATCGCTCGCCCTGCCGCGCGTGGTCTACGTCAGCACGTTCGGCGTCTACGACCGCCCGGCCACGCCGGCCGGCCCGATCACGGAAGAGGCGCCCACCGGCGGGCACAACCTCTACACGATCACCAAGAGCTGCTCGGAGCATCTCACGGCGGCGTACCACGCCCTCTATGGCCTCCACACGGTCGTCCTGCGCCCGGCGGCCGTGTTCGGGCGCGGCCATTACGCCGGCGGCTCGACCGTCGGGCTGATCATGCGGGACCTGGCCCGGGCCATCCTGGGCGGCGGACCCGTCACGCTGGACCCGGCCGTGTACGTGCCCAACGAATACGTGTACGCCAAGGACGTGGCCCTCGCCATCGAGCTCGCGGCGCAGGTCGAGGGCGCGAGCCATCGCGTCTTCAACGTCGGGAGCGGGGTCGTCACCACGGCGGGCGAGCTGGCACGAGTGGTGCGCGCGCTGGCGCCGGGGATCGAGGTGAGGGTCGGGGAGGGCGCGAGCCGAGAGGCGGCGCCCCGGGCCGCCCTGGACGGGAGCCGCGCGCGCGCGGAGCTGGGATACGCCCCTCGGTTCTCCCTCCAGGCGGCGCTCCGCGACTACCTGGAGGAGCTGCGGGACGAGCGATGACGCCTCGGCCCGGCCCTCACCCGCGCCCGAAGGCGTCGCGCGACGCGACGCGCGGGTCGACCCGGACGCTCGCGCCGTAGGTCCGGCTCAAGGCTCGCAGGAAGCCGTGCCGCGTGCACGTCACCACGTTGATGGTGCACCCCGTCAACTGCTGTAGCTCCACGATGACCGCCGTGTCGGTCGGGTCGTCCATCGCCACGGTGAGGCTCTGGCCGAGCCGGCCCATCGGAAGCACGCGGTGCTTCTCCGCGTACTCCCGGGGGATCACCTGCGCGAGGTCGGGCCCGCCGGCGGGCGTGAACGCCTCCAGATCCAGGAACGGGACGTTGAGCTGGGTCGCGATGGCCTGCTTGATCTCCCGCTCGGTGGTGAGGCGGAGCTGGAGCAGCGCGTCCCCGAGGCGAAGGTTGGACTTCTGCTGGAAGGCGAGCGCGGCCTGAAGCTGGTTCTCGGTGATGGCCTTGGCGGCCACGAGGATCGCCCCGAGCCGAGGCCGTTTTCCGGTCGTACCGCCGCGAGCCCCCCTCGTCGTGTCCACGTCGCGGTGGCCACGTGCAGGAGACGTGCCGGCCGGGTCAGGCCTGCAAGGCGCCGAATCCAAGGAGAATTCCGGCTCGTCGCGCCGGGGGCGGCCGACCGCAGCCGGCCGTTTTCGGCCCGCCGGGTGGTCAGATCTGTCGCACCACCCGCCCGCGCGCGGTTACGCCAGCCGGACGTTCTGCGTGAAGTCGTACGAGGCGGCGATGTCGGCGTGGAACGTCCAGCGCACGCGGTCGGGGCCACACTCCCCCGCGAACGCGCGCCCGAGGAATTCCACGACCAGGCGCCACGCCTCGGCCGCCGCCCCGGCTCGATAGCGGCCGGGCATGGTGGAGTTCAGCCAGCCGTGGGGCATGTCGCGGAAGACGGTGAACTCGTAGCTCTTCCGTTTCGCCTCCAGCAACCCGCGCAGGCGCTGGACGTCCTCGATGGCGATGACGTGGTCCTTCTCGCCCCACAGCCCGAGGACCGGCGCCGTGATCCGGTCGATGACGTCCTCGCGCGTCGCCGTCCCGCCGTAGACGACCACGTTGGCCCGGACCTCGCGGCGCACGCTGTTGAGCAGGAGCGGATAGCCGCCGCTCTGGCAGACGCCCATGGCGGCGAGGCGCGCGCGATCCACCCGGGGATGCGCCAGCAGGAAGTCGAGGCTCTTGCCGAGCGATGCGACGATCTCGTCGTCGGGGAGCGTCACCCGGGCCTCGCCGCGCCGGAGCGCCGCCCGGTCCCCCGTCCAGTGCGAGAACAGGTCGGGCGCCAGTCCCAGGTACCCGTGGGCGGCGAATCGGGCCGCGAGGTCCATGGTGTGCTGGACGAGCCCGTACCGCTCGTGGCAGACGATCACGGCCCCGAGCGGCTCCGCACCGCGCCCCGGCACGGCCAGAAACGCCGCCATGCCGTCATGGCTGATCATCGACGTCTCCACGGCCGGGACGCTCACGCCGGGGCCCCCCGCCCTCAGGCGCGGAGGATCGTGGCCACGGCCTGCGCCACGGTCATCACGCGGGCGAATCGCGGAAAGACGTGCGCCATGAAGAACTCGGTGACCCCTTCCTTCGGAGTGAAGCAGGCATCCCGCAGGATCACGAGATTGAAGTCCCGGTCGCGGGCGGCATACGCGGTGCTCGCGATCCCGACCTCCGTCGACCCGCCGCCGAGCATGATCGTGTCGATCCCGGCCGTGCGGAGGCTCAGCTCCAGGTGCGTCTGGTAGAAGGCGCTCCAGCGATGCTTCCGGATCACGTAGTCGGCCGGCCGGGGCGCCAGCTCGGGGATCACCTCGGCGCCCCGGGAGCCGGCCGTCACCGCCGGCGCCGTCGTCATGTACGGCCCCTCGCCCGGCGGGCCGTATCGGGAATCGTCCACGACCTGGGGCGCGAAGTCCCGGTAGTCGGGACGGTGGTCGGCCTGCGCGTAGAAGACGGCGATGCCCGCCTCGCGGCACGCCGCGTTCGCCGCCGCCAGGGCCCCGAGCACGCCGGAGCGCGCCACCGCGGCTCTGACCCCGGGATCGTCCGGATGATAGTAGACGTTCAGCGTGTCGAAGAAGAGCATCGCCGTTTTCCCCGGCAGGATCGGATAGCGGACCACGACATGCCTCCTCCGGCGGTTACTGCCGGTAGAGCGCGGCGATGAACCCGCTCGCCACGAGCTCCTTCACGAAGCTCTGATCGACGAAGGTGGCCGGGTCGGCCCGGGCCGCCTCGGGCCGCTTCCGGGCCTCCTCGGCGAGGGCCGTGGCCACGCCCTCGGGGGTCGGCAGCGGCACGACCGGGTAGACGTCCC
The DNA here is from genome assembly GCA_044866005.1 of Candidatus Rokuibacteriota bacterium. Taxonomy (GTDB): domain Bacteria; phylum Methylomirabilota; class Methylomirabilia; order Rokubacteriales; family DASRDR01; genus JBIOTN01. The sequence continues at coordinate 5,797 of JBIOTN010000129.1, forward strand.
TGTACCCCTCCCACGCGCGGCTCAGGGCCTCGCGGTCCTCCACCTTGAGGTACTTGCCGAGGACCCGGATGCTTTCGTCACGATCCTGCTTGAGCAGGGCGATCGCCTCCGTCATGGCCCGCACGAAGCGGCGGATGGCCTCGCGCTTCACCCGGATGACCGACTCCCGGGTGATGGTGGCATTCCAGTGGAAGGGAATCCCGAGCCGGGCGATCGCGAGGAGGGACTTGAAGCCCAGCTTCTCCGCCTCCCGGATCCAGGGCTCGGCCAGGATGGTGAACTGGACCTGTCCGCCCTTCATCCCGGCCAGCCGGGCGGTGTCGTCGCCGAGGGCGACGAGGGTGAGGTCCTTCCCCGGTTCCAGGCCCAGGCGGCGAAGAGCCAGCCGGAGGCCCAGGTCCGACGTCGTCCCGAGCCGGTTGACCGCGCCCACGCGCCCCCGCAGCTCCCCGACCTCCCGGATCTCGGGGACGGTCACGATGTGGTCGACGAACGTGGGGACGGAGACGAAGATGGCCACCGCGTCGGCCCCGGACAGGCGAGCGGAGACGAGCGTCACCACCGAGGAGACGTTCACGTCGAGATCGCCCGACAGGAGGGCCTGGGCCGCGACCGTGCTCGCGCCGATTCCCGAGAGCGCCACCTCCACGCCGTGCTTCTTGAAGAGGCCCTTCTCCACCGCCATCCAGACCGGGGCATTGGTCGGCGTGGAGCCGCTCCAGGAGACCCGGAGCCGCTCCTGAGCCGGAGCCGGCGCGGCGGCCAGGACGCCGAGCGCGAGGAGGAGCGACCACGCGGTGCGTGTCACGGCCGCCTCCCGCCTCGAGCGGGCGCCGCCGCGCCGTCGACCGGGTCGAGCCAGACGTCGATCAGCGCCACGCGGCTCGACGCGATGGCGTCGAGCCCCCGCTCGAGCGCCGGGCCCACCGCGCGCGGGTCGTCGACCCGCTCGCCGTATCCCGCGAAGGCCCGCACGATGGCCGCATAGTCCGGGGTCGGGCGGATCGCCGTCCCCACGAAGGTCGATACCGCGCCCCCTGGGACTCCAGGCGCTCCGTGGCCCCCCGCCGGGCGTCGAAGACGACCAGCGCGAGCCCCGCCTTCATGAGATTGGCGGCCAGGGGGGCCCCCATGCCGCCGGTGCCGATGAACCCGAGCGTCTTCATCGCGCGGTCCCCCCTGCCCCGGCCGCCCCCTCACACATGCCCATGCTCCCGGTAGTAACGCGCCGCGCCGGGATGGAGCGGGATCTGAAGCGGCCCCTCCTCGGTGCTCCGACAGAAGGCCGACATCGGCGGAACCCGGGCCGAGTCGTACGGGATCTCCTCGCGGATTCGCGCCAGCGCGGCCACGAACTCGTAGGCGAGCTCCTCGGGCAGGCCCGCGTGCGTGATGATGGGCCAGCCGCTGTAATCGATGACCTCGGTCGCGTCGTCGAAGCTCCCGTGGAGCCGGCCGCCGCCGAGCGGGGCCCGCCGGAAGCCGTACCGCTCGAGCTGGACCAGCGCCCGTTTCGAAAAGGGCAGGAACACCATCCCGTGCTTCAGCGCCAGCTCGCCCCAGGCATCCAGGCCTTCGTCGATCACCGCGGTGATCGCGCCCGACACGATGCCGTCGCGGCGGCGGGGATTGCTGGGCCGCGCCACCCGGTCGACGGTGCCGCCCCAGCGGACGAAGGCGTCGAGCGTGAGCCCGTGCGCCCGGAGGAGCGCGCGGATGGCGAAGCTCACGCAGTCGTTGTCGGCGACGGAGACGCGGAGCCGGGGCCGCTTCGCGCGGAGCTCGTCCATGGACGCGATGCCGGCCTCGCCGGCGACGGCGACCACGAGGCGATCCCAGGAGGGGAAGACCGCGAGCGCCCGCAGCGGATAGGCCCGCCGGAACGGCCCCTTCCCGCGATAGGCCATCGTGGCGATGACCGAGGGATTGAGCCAGCCGATGTCGAGCCTCCCCGATCCCACCAGGCGCGCGCCGTGCAGCCCGCCGCACCAGGCCGGGCTGACCGCGAAGTCGAAGGTGTACGGGGGCCCGGGCCGCGGCGACCGGCCGGGCAGCTCCACGCTGAGCCGCACGGAGCTCGTCATGAGGGTGGGGACGCTCTCGTAGAGGCCGGCCAGCAGCCGGGTCGCGACGCGGGCCCGCATCAAGCTGGCGCTCATCGGCTTGATGCTGCGGTCATCGTAGGCCATGGGGATCTGGCTCCTCGGGGAGAGCTCGACCGGGACCGCGGTCTTCAGGATAGATCACCGGGGCGCGCCGCGCCAGCGCCGCGAGGCGCCGGCCGGCGCGGGGATCGCGCGGCACGAGCGGGGCGAGGGTTTGACTCGCTCGGCGCGCGCGGATAGTATCGCGCCCATGGCGATCTCGTACGGGCAGCCGGCCCCGGAGTTCTCGCTGCCCTCGAGCCTCGGACGTCCGGTGACGCTCGCCGAGTTCCGTGGGCAGGCCGACGTGGTCCTGCTCTTCTTCTGTTACGCGTGGGGGCGGATCTGAGCCCCGGAGCTCGCCGGCCTGGGTCAGGCCGCCGAGGCGCTGCGGGAGTCCGGGGCCGTGCTCCTCGCGGTCAGCGGCGACAGCCCGCCCTGCCAGGCCGAGTTCGCCCGGGTGCGGGCGCTGCCCTTCCCGCTGCTCAGCGACGTCCACCGGACCGTGATCCGCGCCTACGACGTGCTCGACGTGGAGCGGAACGTCGCCTACCGATCCGCCTTCCTGGTGGACCGGGACGGCGTGCTCCGGTGGGGTCAGGCCGGTGACCGCCACATGACCCGGGACGGCGCGGAGATCCTCCGGATCGTGAACCTCGTCCAGACGCTCCGCCAGCCCGAATCGGTCACGTCGCCCCTCCCAGCGGCGGCTTCGCCGCCGGCCCAGCCACCCGGCCCGAAGAGGGACGGCATCGGGGGGGTCTTCCGAGACCTCCCCGAAGAGAAGCGGAGGTCCCCATGATGCGTCGCAGCGTTCCGTTCGCGCTCACCCTCCTGCTCCTGGCCTTCCCCGCCGCGGCGCAGGAGCCGGTCCGCATCGGGTTCCTCACGATCCTGACCGGCGCGCTCGCCCAGCCGGGCAAGGAGATGGAAAACGGCATCCGGCTCTTCCTGGACGAGCACCGGAGCGCCCTGAGCGGTCGTCCCGTCGAGCTCACGGTGCTCGATACGGGCGGATCGCCGGCCGGGGCCCTCGCCAAGGCGCGGGAGCTGGTGGAGCACCGCAAGGTCCATGTCCTGATCGGCCCCTTGCCGGCCTTCGAGGCGTACGCCATCGCGCCCTACGTGAACCAGCAGCGCGTGCCGACCATCTCGCCGAGCGCGGCCGCCGACGATCTCACCCAGCGCAAGGCCAGCCCGTTCTTCGTGCGCGTGACCTCGACCTCGAGCCAGGCGACCCAGCCCTTCGGCACCTACGCGGCCAGGACCCTCGGCTACAAGAAGGTGGCGACCATTGCCGACGACTTCGCCTTCGGCCACGAGGTCGTCGCGGGTTTTCACAAGGCGTTCGAGGACGCGGGCGGTCAGGTGGTCCAGAAGCTCTGGCCCAAGCTGGGCACCGCCGACCAGGGCCCGTACATCGGTCAGCTCCGCAAGGACGTCGACGCCGTCTTCATCGGCTTCGCCGGCGTCGCGGCGCTCCGGTTCCTGAAGCAGTTCGAGGACGCGGGGCTCAAGGGCAAGATCCCCGTGCTCGCGAACCAGACCGCGGTGGACGAGGCGCTCCTGCGCAACATGGGCGACGAGGCGGTCGGCGTCGTCTCGACCATGCACTACAGCGCGGCCCTCGACAGTCCGGCGAACCGGCGGTTCGTGACCGCGTACCGGAAGGCCTACGGGGCCGATCCCGGCTACTACTCGGTGGGGGCTTACACGGCCGGCCTCTTTCTCAAGCAGGCGCTCGACGGCGTGGGCGGCAAGGTCGAGGACACCGACAACTTCCTGAAAGCGCTCCGGGCCGTGTCGATCGCGGACGCGCCGGGGGGGCCCATCCGGCTCGACAAGTACGGCCAGGCCGTTCACCACATCTACATCCGACGCGTCGAGCGGAAGGACGGCCGGCTCCAGAACAGCGTGATCCAGACGCTGGAGAACGTGAGCCAGTTCTGGACCTACCCGGAGGCGGAGTTCCTCAAGCAGCCGCCGTACTCGCGCGACCACCCGCCCTGCCGGTTCTGCTGAGCCCCGGCGCCCGAGGCGCGGCGGGCCGGGCCTCGCGCGGCGCGCCCCGCGCGGGCAGGGGCGGGAGGGAGCCGCGCCCGCCGCGCTCAGTCGTGGTCGGGCACGCGCGGCAGCGCCCTGAACGCCTCCTGGAGGATCGGCACGGCGACGTAGTCCTCGAACTTCGGCCGCTCCTCGGGCTTGATGTTCCCCACCTGGACCATCCGGTTGATGGTGTACTCGACCTTCTCGCGCGGCAGCCCGTCGTTCTGCGCCCAGACCTTGCCGCGGACCAGCTCGTCGTAGGCCTCCGCGGCGACCTCGCGGGGGATCTTCGCGTGCTTCATCGCGATCTCGACCGTCCGGGCCTTGTTCGCGTACATGAAGCGGTTCGCCTTGCCGAGCGCCCGCACCAGGGCCTGGTACCGGGCGGGCTCGGCCTGGAGCTTCTTCTCCTGCGCCACCACGACCAGGAAGAGCTGGTTCGGCTCGAGCTCCCAGAACTTCACGAGCGGGTGGAGCGACGCCTCCTTCTGGCGCGCCAGGATCATCTGGTCGATGTGGAGGATGGCGGTGTCGATGGCGCCGGCGAGCAGCGGCGGCACGTCCGCCGAGGCGATGGGGACGAACGTCACCTCTTCCGGCTTGATCCCCGCCTTCCGCAGGACCATCCGGCTCAGGATGTCGGCGAACCCGCCGACCTCCTGGACCCCGAGCTTCTTGCCCTTGAGGTCCTCCGGCGTCTTGATGTTCGCGCGGACCGTCATCGTCGAGGCGAACCGCGGCGCCATCCCGTAGATCGCTTTCACCCCCGCCTTCCGGGCGACCGAGACCGCGAGCGACGCGCCGACCCCGCTGCCGGCGTCGAGCGCGCCGCTCACGACGTTGCGGATCACGTAGACCCCGCCCTCGAACGTGGCGAGCTCCACGTCCAGGCCTTCCTCGGCGAAGAAGCCCTGCTCCTTCGCGACCCAGGGGGTGATGTGGACGAGGTTCGGCGGCGTCGTCGGCATCCCGAAGCTGAGCTTCGTCGCCGCCGTCGCGGGCTCTCCCCACGCCACGGCGCCGCCGAGAAGGAACGCCAACAGCGAGGTGAGCCACCGCGTGGTCATGCTGCGCCTCCCTGCCGGCGCGCGCCGCCGGCATGGCTCGTCCCTGCCGGGCCGCCGAGCCGGGGTCGCCGCCAAGTCGCGCCAGATGCGGCTGAACTCGCTAAGTCCTCTTAACCCCTCTGGGTTGCGTACCGTAAGCATATGGGCAATAGTGGACTTTGTCGAATCCCGCTGGCCAGCCTGCGCCTTGACGCCGGTCACCGGCCCACGTTACACTGAAAATACATTGTATTACAAACGAAGGAGGTGCGCACGTTGAGCGCACGAAGACTCATCACCATCTCACTACCGCCCCCGCTCCTCAAAGAGGCCGAGAAGGTCGCCAAAGAGGAGAACCGCACCAGGTCCGAGCTGCTCCGCGAGGCGCTCCGCTTCTACGTCGACACCAAGGAGGCCCGCCGGCTCGTGACTCGCGAGCGGCTGCTTCCCCTCCTCGATCAAGTGCAGGCCCGAACCAAGGGCGCGCCGGCTCGGGAGATCCGTAAGATCGTCCGGGAGGCGGTTCGGGCCGTACGCCGTGAGCAGCGGCGCGCGAGCGCATGAGGGCAGTCCTTGATACGAACGTCATTGTCTCGGCAACGCTCATCCGAGGCGGGAACGAAGACAAGATCATGCGCGCTTGGCAGCGGGGCGCCTTTGACTTGGTGCTCTCACCCGCAATCCTCGAGGAGATCGGCCGTGTCTTCTACCATGAGAAGATCCTCAAGGCACGCTGGATGACGGAGGCAGAGATCGTCCTCCTGCTCGAGACCCTCGCTCAAAGAAGTGTCCTTGTGCCGGGAACGATGTCGGTTCGGGCCTGCCGTGTTCCTGAGGATGACAACTTTCTCGCGGCTGCCGTCGAGGGACGAGCGCAGTATGTCGTGAGCGGCGACAAGGATCTTCTTGCGCTGAAGCGCTACCGGAGAGTCCGGATCGTGAAGCCTGCCGGATTTCTTCGGGTCCTTCGGCAAGCTTCAACATAGATTACGGCAAACGAACCGCCTGCTCTCCCAAATCCTGGATCGCTCTCATCCACGAACTCCCGAGCGGCCGGATACATTACCGAGATCACCCGCTTGTGGAACCGTTGCTCAACAGAGTTTTCACGACGCACCGGTAGAGCCGCTGTTCTACCTCGGCATTCCGGCTCCTCATCCCACTCTTGCTAATAGCGGTTGGCGATGGGCAGCTTGTCGGCCGGGAAGAGGGTGATGACCTGGGCCCCGCCCGGCGTGACGACGACCTCTTCCTCGATCCGCGCCGCCGAGACGCCGTCGGTCGCGGGGCAGTAGGTCTCGACGGCGAAGAGCATCCCCGCCTCGAGCTCCATCGGGTCGTCGAACGAGTTCAGACGGCTGATGATGGGCCGCTCGTGCAGGCCGAGCCCGATGCCGTGGCAGAAGTTGAGGCCGAAGGCCGCCATCTCGCTCTCGAAGCCGATATCCTGGGCCTTGGGGAACGCCCGCGCGATCCGGTCGGTGGTGATGCCGGGCTTGATGAGCGCGATCGCCTCGTCCATCCACTGGCGCGCCTTCCGGTAGGCGTCCACCTGGGCGCGCGTCGCGCGCCCCACGTTGAAGGTGCGGTAGTAGCACGTCCGGTAGCCGGTGAACGACATGATGATGTCGAAGAAGGCCTGGTCGCCGGGGCGGATCAGCCGGTCGGTGAAGTTGTGGGGGTGCGGGCTGCAGCGCTCGCCCGAGATCGAGTTGATGGCCTCGACGCAGTCGGCGCCCATCTCGTAGAGGCGCTTGGTGGCGAGCGCGACGATCTCGTTCTCGCGCACGCCCGGCTTGAGCGCCTCGTAGATGTCCTGGTAGACGCCGTCCACCATGGACGCGGCCATGTTGAGCAGCGTCAGCTCGTCCTGGCTCTTGATCATCCGCGCCTCCAGCATGACCTGCTGGGCGTCGCGGACCTCCACGCCCTGCTCCTGGAGGGCGAAGAGGAACGGGGGCTCCACCACGTCGATGCCGAGCGGCATGCCCAGGACCCCGTCGGCCTTCAGGATGTCCCGGATCTCCTGAGCGGCCTGCTTGAAGAGCCCGGCCTTCGGCGAGACCGCGCCCCGGAGGCCCACCATGCCCGCCAGCGACTGCCGCGGCGGGAGCCAGGGCGCGTAGAGCTTGTGGTGCCGCGCCGCGGAGCCGAAGTCCCAGACCCAGGGCTCGCCCGGGCCGGTCAGGAGACACCAGCGGGTGAGCTTGTCACGCGCCCACTCGCCGATGACCGTGCTCGAGACGTAGCGGATGTTGTGCTGGTCGAAGACGAGCAGGGCGCCCAGGCCCGATCGCGCGAGCGCCTGGCGGACGCGCCCCAGCCGGTAGGCGTGGAGCCGGGGGAAGTCGACGCGCTCCTCGAAGTCGACCTGGGTGTGGCCCGGCGCCTGGAGCGGCCGCTCCCAGCGGTGGCGCGGATCGACGGCATCATGCGGGACGGGCTTGGCGCGCGGCGTGGCGGAGCGCTTGCCGGCCATGGGGCTCTCCTCCTCGCGAATCGCCCTGCGGCGCTACTCTACCGCAGTCCGCGGGGCCGTCAACCGGCTCGCGGACGCGGGCCGGTCGCCCGCGCCGACGTCCGGCCAGGGCTCCTACTCCCCCCGGCCTTGTGGCCCGCGCGCCATCCCTGCTATGGTGCGGCGGCCCGTGACGGCACCGGGCGAGGAAGGAGACCCGGATGGCTCGACTCACGCTGACCCAGGCCCAGCAGGTCATCGAGGCCGCGCTCGCGAAGGGCCGCCAGCTCGGCTGCGCGCCGCTCGCCGTGGCCGTCCTCGACGACGGGGGCCACCTGAAGGCGTTCGCCCGCGAGGACGGGGCCGGCATCCTCCGCCCGCAGATCGCGACGGCGAAGGCCTGGGGCGCGCTCGGCATGGGGTTCGGCAGCCGCACCCTGGCGAAGCGCGCCACCGACAACCCCGCCTTCTTCGCGGCGCTCTACGCCGCGTCCCAGGGGCGGGTGGTCCCCGCGGCCGGCGGCGTGCTGGTCAAGGACACGGCCGGCGAGGTGGCCGGCGCCGTCGGCATCTCGGGGGACACCTCCGACAGGGACGAGGCCTGCGCCCTGGCCGGCATCGCCGCGGCCGGCCTCACCGCGGAGCCGGGCGCGGCCTGAGCCGCCCCGGCCGCCCTTCCCGTTGATGGTTGACGCGCGTAAACTGTTTCCCGTGCCCACACGCGCGCGGCGAGCCGCGGCGATCGTCCTCTGGTGCGTGGCCGTGCTCCTGGCGGGGGCCGCGTGCGAGCGCCGGGACCCGGCCGCGCAGCCGAAAGCCGGCACGGGGAAGGCCGGCGCCGCCGCGCCGCAAGCGCCCCGGCCCGTGCGGGTCGTGGCGGCAGCGGAAGGGCGGCTGCCGCGCGTGGTGGTCGTGACGGGCACCCTCGCCGCCGACGAGGAGATCACCGTCGGCTTCAAGGTCGCCGGGCGCATCGCGGAGATCCCCATCGACCTCGGCAGCCGGGTCCGCCGCGGCCAGGTCCTCGCCCGACTGGACCCGACGGACTTCCGCCATCGCGTGGAGCAGACCGAGGCCGCGCTCCGCCAGGCGCGGGCGCGCCTGGGCCTCGGGCCCGAGGGCGCCGACGACCGCCTGGACCCCGAGCAGACCGCGGTGGTCCGGGAGGCGCGCGCGGTCCTGGACGAGGCCCGCCTGACCCGCGACCGCATGACGAAGCTCTGGGAGCAGGAGCTGATCCCGCGCGCCCAGGCGGATGCGGCCGTCGCCGCCCTCCTGGTCGCCGAGGGCCGCTACCAGGCCGCCGTCGAGGAGGTCCGGAACCGCCAGGCCCTGCTCGCCGAGCGACGCTCGGAGCTGGCGCTGGCGCGACAGCAGCTGGCCGACACCGTGGTCCACGCGCCCATCGACGGCGCCGTGCGCGAGCGCCGGACGTCGGTCGGCGAGTTCCTGGCGGCCGGGGCCCCCGTGGCCGTGCTGGTCCGGGTGCATCCGCTGCGGCTGCGCGTCGCGGTGCCGGACCGCGAGGCCCCGGAAATCCGCGTCGGGCAGCCCGTCCGCGTCCGGGTCGATGGGGAACCCACGGAGCACGCGGGCCGCGTCGTCCGGACGAGCCCGGTCATCCAGGAGCAGAGCCGCACGCTGACGGTCGAGGCCGAGGTGGCGAACCTCGAGGCGCGGCTGCGCCCCGGCACGTTCGCGCGCGCCGAGATCGTCGTGGAGGCGGCGCACTCCGCCGTCCTCGTGCCGGCCTCCGCCCTGGTGACCTTCGCCGGCATCGAGAAGGTGCTCGGCGTCGACGGGGAGCGCGCCGTGGAAAAGCGCGTCCGGACCGGACGGCGCGTGGGCGACCGCGTGGAGATCCTCGAGGGGCTCGCCGCCGGCGAGCCGGTCGTCGTGGAGCCGGGCAACCTCACCGGCGGCCAGCCGGTCACCGTCATCCGGTAGCGGCACGTGCAAAAGCTCGCCGAGGTCTGCATCCGCCGGCCCGTCTTCGCGGCGATGATCGTCCTCGCGCTCGTCGTCGTGGGTGCGGCCAGCTACTCCCGGCTCGGCGTCGACCGCTTCCCCTCCGTGGACCTGCCGACCGTGTCCGTCCGCACGCAGCTGACCGGCGCCTCGACGGAAGAGATGGAGAGCGAGATCTCCAGGCGGATCGAGGAGGCCGTCAACACCGTCGAGGGGATCGACGAGCTGCGGTCCATCTCCGGCCCCGGCAGCTCGGTCGTCATCATCACCTTCAACCTGAACCGGGACATCGAGGCGGCCGCGCAGGACGTCCGGGACCGCGTCCAGACGGTACTCCGTGACCTCCCCGACGATGCGACGCCGCCGATCGTGTCCAAGTTCGACAACGACGCGCAGCCGGTCCTGACCGTCGCCCTGGCCGGCGACCGCGCCATCCGCGAGCTCACCGAAGTGGCGGAGCGGCTCGTGAAGATCCGCCTGGAGCGCTCCGCGGGCGTCGGCGAGGTGCGGATCATCGGCGGGCTGGAGCGCGCGATCAACGTGTGGGTGGAGGCGGACCGGCTGGCCGCCTACCGGCTGCCGATCACCGCCGTGCGCGACGCGATCGTCCGCCAGAACGCCGACGCGCCGGGCGGCAACGTGACGCGCGGGGGCGGCGAGGAGACGCTGCGGACGATCGGGCGGCTGGCCGACCCGCGCGCCTTCGAGGAGCTGGTCGTGGCGACGATCAACGGCGCGACCATCCGCGTCCGTGACGTCGCCACGGTGGCGGACGGGACGAAGGAGCAGCGCTCGACCGCGCGGCTCGACGGCGTCCCCACCGTGGTCCTCGAGGTGCGGCGGCAGTCCAAGGCCAACACGGTCGCCGTCATCGAGGGCGTCAAGCGGAGCCTGGCCGAGGTCGGCCGCGAGCTGCCCTCGGGGATGGCGCTCACCGTGATCCAGGACCAGTCCCGCTACATCTACGCCGCCCTCCACGAGATCAACGTCCACCTGATCCTGGGCAGCATCCTCGCCTCGCTGGTCGTCCTCGCCTTCATGCGGAGCTGGCGCTCGACGATCATCGCCGCGGTGGCGATCCCGGCCTCCGTGATCTCGACCTTCGGCATGATGTGGGCGCTCGACTTCACGCTCAACAGCGTGACGATGCTGGCGCTCGTCCTCATGGTCGGGATCGTGATCGACGACGCGATCGTCGTCCTGGAGAACATCTTCCGGTTCATCGAGGAGAAGCGCATGCCGCCGTTCGAGGCGGCGCGGGCGGCGACGGCCGAGATCGGGCTGGCCGTGATGGCCACGACGTTCTCGCTCGTGGTGATCTTCATCCCCGTGTCGTTCATGTCGAGCATCTCGGGCCGCTTTCTCTACCAGTTCGGCATCACCGCGGCCGTGGCCGTCCTGGTGAGCCTGCTCGTCTCCTTCACCCTCACCCCCATGATGAGCGCCCGGCTGCTCCGGGCCGACGCGTCGCCGGGCGGCGGGCACGGGGCGGCGGCCCGCTCCCGGGCCGGCTTCTACGGCTGGCTCGACCGGGGGTACGCACGGGCCCTCGCCTTCTCGCTCCGTCACCGCCTGCTGGTGCTGGTCCTCGCGGCGGCCGTCGCCCTGTCCGCGATTCCCCTCTACGCCGTCATCCGGCAGGACTACCTGCCCGGCAACGTCGACGAGGGCGAGTTCAACGTCTCCGTGAGCGCGCCCCAGGGGCGGAGCCTGGCCGCCATGGACGAGATCATGCGCGCGATCGAGGGGGAGCTGCGCGCGGTCCCCGGCGTGCGGGTCGTGCTGGCCTCGGCGGGGGGCGGGTTCCTGGGCGGGGTCAACGAGGGGCGGATCTACGTGCGGCTGGCCCCGCATGCGGAGCGGGTCTTCTCGATCGGGCGGTTCGTCCGGAGCCTGGCGGCCGGGGACCCGGGGGCGGCGTTCCGGGGCAATCACACGCAGGCCGAGGTCATGCAGGAGGTCCGCCGGCGGGTCCGCAAGCACCGTGACGTGCGGATCGCCGTCCGGAACCCGACGGGGTTCAACATCGGCGGGGGGAGCTTCGAGGTGGACTTCGTCCTGCGCGGGCCGGACCTGGTCGCGCTCGCGACCTACGCCGAGCGCTTGCGCGAGCGCGGCGAGTCCCTCGGGCTGGTGGATGCCGACACCACGCTCAAGCTCGACAAGCCCGAGCTCCGGGTCCAGATCGACCGGGCCCGGGCCGCCGACCTCGGCGTGGACCCCGAGCGCATCGGCACGGCGGTCCGGCTGATGGTGGGCGGCGACGAGGAGGTCTCGCGGTTCCGGGACCACGCGGTCAACGAAGACTACGACGTCCAGCTCCGCCTGCGGGAGGAGGACCGGAGCGAGGCCGATCCGATCGGACGGCTCTACGTGGCCCGAGACGGCGGCGGCCTGGTCCGCCTGGACAGCGTCGCGCGGATCGAACGGGTGCAGAGCGCCTCGCGGATCGATCGACTCGACCGGCAGCGCGAGGTCCGCCTCCGCGCCTCGATCGCGCCCGGCTATGCGCTGGCGGACCGCCTGGAGGCCCTCCGCGCGGCGGTGGGCGCGATGGAGCTCCCGGCCGGCTACACCACCCGGGTCTCCGGCCGCGGCCGGGAGCTGGAGCGGACGTTCGGGGAGTTCCTGTGGGCGCTGGCGCTGTCGATCGTGTTCATGTACATGATCCTGGCCGCCCAGTTCGAGAACCTGGTCCATCCCTTCACCATCCTGCTCTCGCTGCCGCTCACCGTGCCGTTCGCGCTCCTCTCGCTGTGGCTCGGCGGCCACACGCTCAACCTCTACTCGGCGCTCGGCGTGCTCGTCCTCTTCGGCGTGGTCAAGAAGAACGCGATCCTCCAGATCGACCACATGAACGGCTTGCGCGCCGCGGGGCTCCCGCGGACGCCCGCGATCCTCCAGGCCAACCGCGACCGGCTCCGGCCGATCCTCATGACCACGCTGACGTTCGTCGCGGGGATGATCCCGCTGGCGCTCGGCACCGGGCCCGGCGCCGGGGAGCGGCGGGTCATCGCGGTGGTCATCATCGGCGGGCAGACCCTGTCCCTGCTCCTGACCCTGCTGGCGACCCCGGTCGTGTACTCGCTCCTCGACGATCTCGGTGCCCGCCCCCGGGTGTGGCGTCTCGGCCTCCGCCGGCCGCGGCCCACGACGGCGGACCGCGCGGCGGCGGCGCCGGACCGCACGGGACCCTGGCCCGCCACGGGCCACGGCGACCATGATGGCGACGGCGGTCGGCGGGCGGACGAGCCCGCCGCGCGGCGGGGCGAACCGTGACCCGGCGCGGGAACGGCCGGGGGAACGGGGTGGGAGGGCGCGCGGCGCCGCGGCCGAACGGGGGCCCCGCGGACGCCCGCCGCCTCCTGCGCCTGCTCAACGCGCTCGGCGGCACGACCTTCCGCCGGCTGCTCTGGCAGACGGCCACCCAGCTCGACCTGAGCTTCGCGCAGTGGCAGGTCCTCGGCCACGTCGAGCGGCACCCGGGGTGCCACGTGGGCGAGGTCGCGCGGATGTTCGGGGTGACGCTCCCCGCGGTGACCCACATCCTCGACCGGCTGGCGCAGAAGGGCCTCGTCGGCCGCGCCGCCGATGCCGACGACCGGCGCGTCTGCGTGCTGAGCCTCACGGCGGCCGGACGGGCCCTGGTGCGGGAGCTCGAGGTCCTCCAGCTCCGGGCGCTCGGGCGGGTGCTCGGCGGGCTGTCGCCCGCGGAGCGGCGCAGTGTCCTCGGCGGCCTCACGACCCTGATGGACGCGGAGACACGGGCCGCCGCCGGCGCGGCACGCCGCCCCCGCGGAGCCGCTCGCCCGCTCGCGCCGGGGCACCGGCGATGAGACGGGCGCCCCGGGGCGGTCGGGCGGGCGAGCTGACACCGCGGCCGTACGCTATAATGAGCGCGCCTGCACGAACCGGCGCCCCGGCTTCCGGAGGAGCAGCGATGACACGGTTACACGAGCGGAGGACGTGGACGGCCCTCGCGGCGCTGGTCGGCGTGACGCTGCTGACGGGCATCACGGTCTCGGCGGCGCCGTTCTACGAGGGGAAGACGATCAGCATCGTGGTCGGCTACAAGCCGGGGGGCGGCTACGACCGGACGGCCCGCCTCCTCGCGCGACACCTCCCCAAGCACATCCCCGGAAAGCCGACCATCATCGTCCAGAACATGCCGGGCGCCAACAGCATCATCGGGGCGAACCACGTCTACGGCGTGGCCAAGCCGGACGGGTTGACCATCGGGACCTTCAACCGGAACCTCCCCCTCGCGCAGCTCACGCGGGTGGAGGGCGTCAAGTTCGACATGACCCGGTTCGCCTGGATCGGGTCGGCGGCCAGCGAGACGACCATCCTGGCGATCCGGAGCGACCTCCCCTACAAGACCTTCGACGAGCTGCGCCGGGCGGACCAGGAGATCGTCATCGGGACCACGGGCCCGGGGGCGAACACCCACGACTTTCCCATCCTGCTCAAGGAGTTCCTGGGGCTCAAGGTCAAGATCGTCAGCGGCTACTCGTCGAGCGCCGACATCATGCTCGCCGTCGAGCGCAAGGAAGTGGACGGGCGGGCCGGCTCCTACACGTCCATCCGGCCGTTCATCGACCGGGGGCTGGTGCGGCCCCTGATCCGCGCCCGGGCCGTCGAGGCGGGGATCGAGAGCCTCCCCGTGGACGAGGACCTCGCGCCGACCCCGCGGGCCCGGGCGATCATGGCCCTGCGGTCCGGCCCCGAGCTGATCGGCCGGCCCTACGTGCTGCCGCCGGGCACGCCGGAGGAGCTCGTGCGGACCCTGCGCGAGGCCTTCGCCAAGGTCGCCGGCGACCCGGAGCTCGTGGACGAGGCGAAGAAGGCCAAGATGGAGATCGAGTACGTCTCCGGCGACGCGGCGCTCAAGGTCATCAAGGAGGTCCTGGCCCAGCCGAAGGAGATCGTCGACGAGTTCTCCCGGTACATCAAGTTCGGCGACTGAGCCCTTCGCCGGGGGGCGCACCGCCTTCCGGCCGCTTCCCGACCCGCTCTGATCCAACCCGCAGGCACGGGCGCCGCGCGACGCGCGCGGGGACCCGCGACTGCTGAGGCCCGATGCTCGACGCCTTCGTCGACGGTCTGCGTCTGCTCCTCGAGTGGAAGGCGTTCAGCTTCATGCTGCTCGGCGTGGGGGTGGGCTTCTGGGTCGGCCTCCTCCCCGGCCTCGGCGGCGGCACCACCCTCGCCCTGATGCTGCCCTTCGTCTACACGATGACGCCCGTGGAGGCCTTTGCGTTCCTCCTCGGGATGCACGCCGTCGTCGCGACCACCGGCGACATCACCTCCGTCCTGTTCGGCGTCCCCGGCGAGGGCACCACGGCCGCCACGGTCCTCGACGGCTACGCCATG
Source organism: Candidatus Rokuibacteriota bacterium (assembly GCA_044866005.1). Lineage (GTDB taxonomy): Bacteria > Methylomirabilota > Methylomirabilia > Rokubacteriales > DASRDR01 > JBIOTN01. The sequence continues at coordinate 20,832 of JBIOTN010000129.1, forward strand.
GCCAAGAAGGGCGAGGCCGGCCGCGCGCTGGGGGCCGCGCTCATGAGCTCCCTGGTCGGCGCCGTCGTCGGCGCCTTCGCGCTGGCCCTGGCCGTTCCCGTGGTCCGCCCGCTCGTCCTCACCTTCGGCTCCCCCGAGCTCTTCATGCTGGCGATCGTGGGCCTCGCCTTCATCGCCTCGCTCAGCGGCGGGGGGGCGCGCGGGCTCCTGCGCGGCTTCCTGGCGGGGGGCCTGGGGCTCCTCTTCGCCATGGTGGGACAGGACCCCCAGGCCGGCATCCACCGGTTCACGTTCGGCCTCCTCTACCTCTGGGACGGCCTCGACATCGTCCCCGTCCTCGTCGGGATCTTCGCGATCCCGGAAGTCCTGGACCTCGCCGTGCGGGGCACGGCCATCGCGGGGGACGTGCCGTACGGCCAGCTCGGCAAGGGCGTGGCCGAGGGGATCAAGGACACCTTCCGCCACTTCGGCCTCACGGTCCGCTGCAGCCTGATCGGGACGTTCGTCGGCATCATGCCGGGCCTGGGCGGGGGCGTGGCGCAGTGGCTCGCCTACGGCCACGCCGTGCAGAGCGCGCGGGACAGCGCCGAGCGGAAGGGATTCGGCGCCGGGGACGTCCGGGGCGTCCTCGGCCCGGGGGCCGCCAACAACTCCAAGGAAGGGGGCGCGCTGATCCCGACCGTCGCCTTCGGCGTCCCCGGCAGCTCCGCGATGGCGATCCTGCTGGGCGGGTTCTTCCTGCTGGGCCTCGTCCCCGGCCCCGACATGCTCACGACGCATCTCGCCCTGACCTTCTCCATGGTCTGGACCATCGTCGTGGCCAACCTCGTCACCGTCGGCGTGAGCCTCCTCTTCCTGAACCAGCTCGCCCGGCTCACCACGGTCCGCGGGCACCGGCTCATCCCGTTCATCCTGGTGCTGGTCTTCATCGGCAGCTACACGGCCAACAACAGCTACGCCGACCTGCTCGTGACGCTCCTCTTCGGCCTCCTCGGCTGGCTGATGGTCCTGGCCGGGTGGCCCCGGGCGCCGCTGGTCCTGGGGCTGGTCCTGGGAGAGATCGCGGAGAACTACCTCTACATCTCCACCGCCCGGTACGGCGCCGGCTGGCTCGGCCGCCCGGTCGTGGTGATCCTCTTCCTGCTCGCGCTCCTGGTGATGGCCTACCCGTTCCTCCAGGCCAGGCGCGCGCGGCCACGGACCGGCGAGCGGCATGCGACGTAGTCCCGCCCTCCTGCTCAGCCTCGCGGTCATGGCGCTCGCGGCGTGGGCGGTGCTCGCGGCGCGGGCCTGGCCCTGGAAGGCGGCGCTCTTCCCGCTCGTCATCGGCGTGCCGGTATTCCTGCTGGCGCTGGTCGAATTCTGCTGGACCGCCGTCGGCCCGGCGGGCGCGCCGCCGCAGGTCGTCGACTTCGCGGTCTCGGAGCCCGTCGATCGGAGCACGGCGCGCCGGCGAACGGCGGCCACGTTCGCCTGGCTCGGCGGATTCCTCGTGCTCGTCGTCGCCCTGGGGGTCCCCGTGGCCGTCCCGGTCTTCGTGGGCCTCTACCTGAGGCTCCAGGGCGGCGAGGGCTGGGCCGTGTCGCTCACGCTCGGCGCCGTGGCGGGGGGGTTCGTGTACGGGCTCTTCGTCCGGCTGCTCCACCTGCCCTTCGCGGACGGCTGGCTCCTGGGCGGGTTGCAGGCGCTCGGGGTCCTCGGCTGACGCCGTCGCGGGCGCGGGGCCTCGGCGGGGCCCGCCCGCCCTCAGCGCGGCTTCGGTCGGACGGTCGCCAGGTCGCGCGGGGAGAGGTGGGGGACGGTCTCGCCGGTCTCGACGAAGGTGCGGGTCACCTCCACGCTGTCGTAGACCCACAGGATCGCCATCGGCGACGCCCCCACGTTGACGAAGCGATGGTGCGTGCCGGCCGGGATGAACGCCGTGTCCCAGGGGCGGAGGCGCGTCCTCGTGCCCTCGATCTCCACCTCCGCCTCGCCCTCGATGACGCTCGTCTGCTCGTCGCAGTTGTGGTAGTGGAGCGGGATGCCGGCGCCGGGCGGGAAGCGCGTGATCCCGCTCGTGACGTGGGCGCCCAGCTCCTTGTGGGAGAAGAGCCACGTCTGGACGCCGGTGCCGCGGTCGAACACCGGCAGGCTGTCGAAGCGGAGGAGCTGCGGTGCGGCCATCACGTCCCCCTCACCCGGGCGGTTGGCGCGTAGTATATAGGCGCGAGCCGGACCGCGGTCAAGCCCGGCCGCCCGCGAAGGAGCCCGCATGGCGCCCGAGACCGTGAGCCCCGCCACGCGATTCCCCGCCCCGCGGCTCGAAGCCTTCACCGCCCGCGCGCTCGGCGCGGTCGGCCTCCCGGCCGAGGACGCGCGCGCCGTCGCCGAGCTGATGATCCGCGCCGACCTGCGCGGGGCGGACGGCCACGGGATCTTCCGGCTCCCGCAGTACGTGCGCCGGATCCGTGCCGGCGGGATGAACGTGCGCCCGAGGATCCAGCCCGTCCGGGAGACCGAGGCGGCGGCGCTGGTGGACGGCGACAACGCCATGGGCCACCTGGTCATGCGCTTCGCCGCGCGCCTCGCCGTGGAGAAGGCGGCGCGGCGCGGCGTCGGGTGGGTCGGCGTGCGCGGGAGCAATCACGCCGGCCCGGCCGCGCTCTACGCCATGATGCCGCTCGAGCGCGACATGGTCGGCCTCTACCTCGCCGTCGGCAACGCGAACCACCTGCCGCCCTGGGGCGGGGTCGAGCTGCTCCTCAGCACCAACCCCATCGCGGTCGCGATCCCGGCCGGCGAGGAGCCGCCCCTCGTGCTCGACATGGCCACGACGGTCGCCGCCTACGGCCGCGTGAAGACGGCGGCCCAGCGGGGCGAGCGGATGCCCGAGGGCTGGATGGTGGACGCCGACGGCCGCCCGCTCACCGATCCCCGGCGCGCGGACGAGGGGTTCCTCCTGCCCATCGGCGGCTACAAGGGCTACGGCCTGGCGCTCGTGTTCGGCCTCCTGGCCGGGACGCTCAACGGCGCCGCCATGGGCCGGGAGGTCGTGGACTTCAACAAGGACGACGTGACGGCGACCAACACGGGCCACGCGATCGTGGCCCTCGACGTCGCGGCGTTCCGGCCGGTCGCGGAGTTCAAGCGGGCGGTCGACACCCTGATCCGGGACCTCCGCGGCGCGAAGCGGATGCGCGGGGTCGAGAAGATCCGCGTGCCGGGCGAGCAGAGCCACGCGACGGCGCTGGAGCGCGCGCGGCTCGGGATCCCGCTCGATCCGGCCCTGCTCGCCCAGCTCGCCCGCCTCGCCGCCGACCTCGGCATCGACCCGCTCTAGGACTGTCCCGGGTCGGCTCCGGGCCCCGGGCTCGCGTCCCCGCCCGGTCGCGGTGCGGGCCGGCCCGTCACTCTCAGGCCAGCGCCGCCCGCAGCCGCCGCTCGTAGAATTCGGCCAGCCTCTCCAGGGCGACCCTCCCGTCGCCCGCGAACGAGGAGCCGTGCATGAGGGCCAGCGTGCGAGGTGCGAGGGCGGCCAGCCGGCGAATCGTAGGCCCTGTCCCTGCGGTGAGGCTGGTGAAGCCAAACATGTTCTCGGCCGCGGCTGCCGGGCCCACGATGTCCTCGCCGCTGAGGGCGGGTCCGTCGCCCACGTGGGTGAACAGATCGCCACACAGGAGCGTGCCCGTCGTCTCCTCGTAGAGGACGCGCGCCTCCCAGGCGTGCGGGACGTGAGGGGTGTCCAGATGTCGCACGCGCCGGCCCCCGAGATCGAGGACCTCCCCGTCGGCCAGCGGCCGGGGCGGGCGGTCGGCCAGGTCGTTGAGGGACACCATGCACCCGACGTGGCCGTGCGCGACCTCGGCGCGGGGTGCCGCCGCCAGCCACTGGTTCATCGAGCCGCATTCGTCGGCTTCGATGTGGCCGAAGGTGATCCAGCGCAGTCGCGCCAGGGGGACCACGCGAGCCGCGGCGGCCGATACGGACGGGAACATCGCCCGAGGCCCGCAGTGGAAGAGAAGGGGATCGTCCGCCTCGAGGAGGAACTGGTTGAACGTGAAACCGGCGGGCGGAGCGATCTGCGGGACGAACGTGGACAGCCGGTAGATGCGTTCGGCGATCTCGGTCACCCTGGTCTCCATCGTCAAGGCTCTCCCTTCTCTGCTGATCGTGCTCGCCGCTGGGATCGTCGAGCCTGCCTGAGCCAGGCGAGCAGCACGGCCGTGACCTCGGCGGCCGCCTCCTCCGTCGACAGCCCCTGAGCGGTCAGGGACCGGTGCACGGCGAAGTCGGTGAGCGCCGAGGCGGTCCGAGCGACTCGTCGATCCGCTCCGAGAGGACGGAGAGCCTCCCGGACCAGCGCCGCGACGGCCTGCTCCTTCCTTGCCACCGATTGCGCGAGCACGGGGATCTTGTCGCGGTCGCAGCGGGCCCGCTCGAAGCCCGGAAAGCGGGCGTAGTAGGCGAAGAGCTCCCCGACGAGGCGCGTGACCCGCTCCCTTGCGCGGTGGATGCCCGCGAAGATCTCTGGCGTCGGCGCGCGGGTCACGTCGCTGGTGTACTGGCCGCACGCACGGACCACGTCCTCGTAGGTGGGGAAGTGATGATACACCGCACCGACACTCACGCCGGCCCGCCGGGCGATGTCCTTCATGGAGGTCGCGACGATGCCCTGGTCGAGGTGGAGGGCGTAGGTGGCCTTCACGATGCGGCGGCGGGTCTCGTCGGCCGCCTCCGCCCGGCGGCCCAGCTGATAAGGGCGGGGGGTCATGGCCGTTCCTCCCATATTGACAGATTGTTCGGTCAAATATCACTGCGTCGGTGGTTTTGTCAAGCCGGCCGCAGGCCTCGTCCCGCGCCATCGCGTCGCGCCACGCGAGGGTCTGCCCCTGGATCGGGGCCGGGCGTCCCGTCACGGCGGGGGGATGAGGGGCAGCAGGAGGTGCGCCGGGCGGCGGGGCCCGGCGTGGAGCGTGACGCGCCCTCCGAAGATCGCCGGCGGCCGGTCGCGCCCGTCGTCGTGCCCGAAGGGGCCGACGCCGGTGAAGACGGCGCCCAGGGTCCCGAGCCCGGCCCCCGGCCCGCCCGGGTACTCGTAGTCCCGCCCGCGCACCGTCAGGGCCAGCCGATGGCCCGGCGGCACGACGATCGAGGTGGGCCAGATCTCCACGTCGAGCTCGTAGACCTCCCCCGGCACGAGCGGCTGCCGCTCGTCGTGGGCGTGGTAGGGGCGGTAGGGCAGCGTGAGCGCCGGGTCGAGCTTCCGGTGCGAGGCGCGGAGCCACCCTTGCGCGACCGGGGTGTGCGGGTCGAGCGCCCCCTGGAAGGTGACCTCGCGGAGATCGGGCGTGAAGACGCGGACGACGAGGAAGAGGTCGGCGTCCTCGGTCTGGGACGAGACCCAGAGCTTCGCCGCGAGCGGGCCGGTGATCTCCGTCTCCGCCTCGAGCGGCGGCGTGAGGAACGTGACCCCGTCGCCGAGCCCGGCGTAGCTCACGGCGGCGTCCCGGGCCCCCGGCTCGCCGCCGAGGCTCAGGTCGGTCGGGTCGAGGTAGAGCCGGGTCCACCGGGTGCGGGCGAGCGGCCATTCGTGCTCGGGGCGCTCGACGAAGCGTTCCCCCGGATGGCGCACCTGGAGGAGCACCCGGGGCTGGCGGGTCCAGCCCGTGTCCTCGCCCTTGAGGAAGTGCCCGAAGAACCGCTTCTGGAGTCGCAGGCCGTAGTCCGTGTAGAAATGGGTCCAGTGCTCGCGGCCGTGGACCTCGAGCCACTTCTGTTCGGACGCGGCCCGGACGAACCCCTCGAAGTTACCGCGCGGGTGGAGCCCCTGCCCGCCCCAGTTCGCGCACGAGAGCAGCGGCACCGTGACCTTCGCCCAGTCGGGGAGGCGCGAGCGCCAGTACTCGTCGCTGGCCAGCGCGTGCCGATAGCAGTCCTCGTAGAAATCGCTCCGGTTCGCACCGAGCTCCTCCTCGGCCAGGGTAGGCGGCCCCGACACCCAGTCGCCCGTCATCCGGCTCCGGTAGCCGCGCGTCCCGCGCCCGTGCTGGACCCGGACGATCTGGGAGGGGAACCACGCCCGGCCGAAGGTCGAGAGGATGCCGCCATGGCGCGCGAGGTCGCGATAGTAGTCGGCGGCGCCTTCCCAGACGCAGATCGCGGCCAGGTGGGGCGGCTCCCGCCCCGCCACCTGCCACTGGTTCATCGCGTAGTAGGAGATGCCGGCGAGCCCGACCTTCCCGCTGCTCCAGGGCTGGGCCGCCGCCCACTCGATCGAGCGGGAGAGGTCCCGGGCTTCGCGCGCCGACCAGACGTCCAGGAAGCCGGGCGAGCGGCCCGCGCCGCGCGAGTCGACGCGCACGCAGGCGTAGCCGTCGGGCACCCACTTCTCGGGATCCACCACTTCCCAGTTCTGATACCGGTTGGTCGAGCCGGCGGGCACGTCGGGGTGCTGCTCGGTCATCCGGCGCCACTGGTCTCCGTAGAGGTCCTCGAAGTGGAGCCACTTGCCGTAGGGGCCGTAGCTCAGGATGACGGGCGCGCGGCCGTCCCGGACCGGCCGGTAGACGTCGGCGCGCAGGACGAGGCTGTCGTCCATGGGGAGGGGCACGTCCCAGTCGATCCGCATCCCGTCCCGGACCTCGCTCCAGGCCTCGCCCACGGCGCCTCCTTGTCCCGTCGCTCGGCTTCGGCGTATGATCGCCGAAATCGCACGATTCCGCCACGCGCCGCCACCGTCCGTCGGAAGCCCCGTCGTCCGACCGCGCCGCGTCTCGATGCGAGAGGAGGGTTCGCCCATGCGCTCGGTTCTCCGTGCCGGCATCGTCGGGAGGCTCGCGCTCGTCGGGCTCGTCACCTTCGCCTGGAGCCTGGCCGCCGGGCAGGCGCCCCGGGCCGGCGGACTCCTCCAGTTGCGGCAGCGCGAGGATTCGCCGCAGGGCTTCGCCATCCACGAGAGCTCGACCATCTCCACCGTGTGGCCGGCCATGCCGTGCTTCAACAACCTCGTGCTCTTCGACCCGCTCCGGAAGACGGAAAGCGCCGAGACGATCGTCGGGGAGCTGGCCGAGAAGTGGGCGTGGCAGGACAGCTACCGGGCCCTGGTCTTTTCCCTCCGCAAGGACGTCCGGTGGCACGACGGCAAGCCCTTCAGCTCGAAGGACGTCAAGGCCACCTTCGACATGCTGCGGGAGGCGCCGGAGGCGCCGGCCCGGCTCCGGATCAACCCGCGCAACGACTGGTACGCGAACGTCGAGGCGGTCGAGGCGGCGGACGCCCACACCGTGGTCTTCCGTCTCAAGCGCCCACAGCCCTCGCTGCTCCTCATGCTCGCCTCGGGCTACTCGCCCGTCTACGCGGCGCACGTGCCCGCGGCCAGCTACCGGACGACGTGCGTGGGGACGGGACCGTTCAAGCTCAAGGAGTGGCGCAAGGGCGAGTTCGTGGAGTACGTCCGGAACCCGGACTACTTCGTCAAGGGCCGCCCGTATCTGGACGGCCTGCGGTACGTCGTCATCGCCGAGCGCGGCACGGCCACCGCCGCCCTCCAGACGGGGCGGATCGACGTCGCCTTCCCCGGCGAGACGACGCGGGCGATGGCCGAGCAGCTCCGGAAGGCCGTGCCGCAGATGGTGATCACGCCCGCCAGCACGAACTTTGCCGACAACGTCGTGATGAACGTGAAGCGGCCGCCCTTCGACAACGTGAAGCTCCGGCTCGCCGTGAGCCACGCCATCGACCGCCGGGCCGGGATCGAGGCGATCTACCAGGGCGGCGCGGTGGTCGGGACGTCGCTCCTGCCGCGGCCGTACGGCGTGTGGGGCCTTCCCGACGCCGACCTCGCACCGCTGCCGGGCTACGGGAAGCCCGCCGAGGAGAAGGCCCGGGCGCGGAAGCTCCTGGCGGAGGCGGGGTACGGCCCGCAGACCCCGCTCCGGGTCGAGATGCTGACGCGGGCGATCCCGGCGTACGTGGACCTGGCCTCGTTCGTGATCGGCGAGCTCCGCCAGGTGGGCATCGAGGCCACGCTCAAGCCGATCGAGTCGGCGCAGTGGGCGCCCATGATGACCCGCGGAGAGTACCAGATCGCGGCGAACCGCACGGGGACCGGCGTGGACGACCCGGACGCGACGTTCTACGAGAACTTCGGCTGCGGCTCGCCGCGCAACTACAGCCAGTTCTGCAGCGAGGAGGTCTCCAAGCTGTTCGACCAGCAGTCGCAGGAGCTGGACCCGGGGCGGCGGCTCGCGCTGGTCCACGCGATCCAGAAGAAGCTCGAGGACGAGGTGGCGCGGCCGACGCTCAGCTGGCGGGTCGATGCCTTCGCGTTCTGGCCGCACGTGCGGAACCTGGTCCCGCACCAGTCCATGTACAACTCGGGCCGCATGCAGGAGGTCTGGCTCGACCGGTAGCGCAACCTCGGGGGGGGCCTCGGAAGGCCCCCCGATGCCCCCCGTCGTGGCGGCGGCAAAGCCGCCGCTCGGACGCTTGGCGAGAGACCCGACGACTCTCTCGACCCTCGGGTTACGGCGACTGACGCCCGGCGGCGGGCGCTCTCACGGGCGCCCTTCGCCGGCGGCCGCCGGGTCGAGCCGCGCCCGGATCCTCGCCGCCGCCGCGACGGCGGTCTGGACGGCCGTCTCGGTGTACCAGGTGCCGAGGTAGTCCCCGGCCAGGTAGATCGGGTCGAGCGGCCGCGTCAGGGCGGGCTGGAGCCGGCTCCGCCCCGGGCGCGGGTACGGCAGGCCGCGCTCCCAGCGCTGGATCACCACCTCCTCGACGAGCCCGCGCGTCTCCGGGTAGAGGTCGTGCAGGTCCGCGAGGTAGCGGGCCGTGATGGCGGCGTCGTCGAGCGGCAGCAGCCGGCGCGCGAACCCCGCCCCCGCGTAGACCATCAGGCTCCCGCCCGGCTGTCGCGGCTCCCCCGGGGCCCGGAGGACGTTCGCCATGTTGAAGAGCATGTTGAACGACCGCTTGGGCGTCGCGAGCGCGTAGAGCCCGTCCCACGGCATCGCCGCGCGCTCGCGGGTCAGGATGCCGGCCACCACGTACGGGCCGTAGGGAATCGCGTCCAGCGCCTCGGCGGTCTCCTCCGGCAACCCCTCGACGATCGCGCGGGTCACGTAGGCGGGCGTGGCGACGACGGCGGCCCGCGCGAGCGCGTGGTGCTCGCGGCCCTCCGCCAGATAGCGGACCCGCACGCCGTCGCCGTCGCGCGCGACGGCGGTGACGGTCGTGCGCAGGCGGAGCCGGCCGGCCAGGGGCGCCGCGAGCGCCTGGGTCAGCGTGCTGGAGCCACCGAGGATGTTGCGCGAGAGCCCTTCGTCGCGGTTCCACACCAGGTGGAAGTAGCCGACGCCGTAGCCGGCGGCGAGGTCTTCGGGGTCGCCGGACGAGCGGGTCAGGGTGGCGCGGAAGATGGCGTCCACGTCCGGGGGCAGCGGGCCCGCGAACGCGGTGAACGGCCGGTCGTCGAGGAAGGCGAGCATCCGCGCCTGGCGGGCGGCCGGGTCCTCGCCGGGCCGCGGGGCGGCGACGGCGGCGTACCGCCGGACCGCCAGCCGCAGCTTCACGCCGGCCCGGACGAGCGCGAGGCGGGCCCCGAGCGCGAGCGGCAGCCGGAAGGGAAACGACTCGACCGGCCCCCGCGCGAGGATGCGCCCGTTCAGGGCGACGGCGGCGAGCTGTCCGGGCACCGGCACCGCCCGGACCCCCGCGGCGGCGATCAGGCGCCCGGCGGCCGAGTCCGGCGCGCTGAAGACGTGCGCCCCGAAGTTGAGCCAGAGCGCGCCGCGCGGCTCCGAGCGGAGTCGCCCGCCGACCCGGGCGCCGGCCTCGAGGACGAGGATGTCCCGGTCGGAGAGCTCCCACGCCGCCGCGAGCCCCGCGATGCCCGCGCCCACGACGACGGCGTCGTAGCGCCGGACGTGCTCCGGGGTCACCGGCCGCCTTCGACCGCCCAGAAATCCGCGTAGCGCGTGACGAAGCCCGCCTCGTCGACCTGGAGCTCGGTGGCGAACCGCCCGCCGCCGCTCTCGTATCGATAGGTCGCGACGTCCACGCGGCGGTACCGCTGCTCGAGCGGCTCGAGGGTGAAGCTCGGAAAGCGCAGCCAGGCCGCCCGCAGCGCGGCCTCGGCGCCGACGGCCAGCCCCAGCCGGCGAATCGGCAGCAGGTTGGTGGACGGGCTGAAGTTGAGGTCCAGGTCGAGGCAGCCCGCCACGGCGGGACAGTCGGCGCCGTTGAGCCGCCAGGATCGCCCGGCGCCGACGGCGAGGTCGATCTCGACCGTCCGCTCGCCGATCCAGCCGGCCACCGTGCCCGACAGGGTCTGCCACGCCGAATCGCAGACCACCTGGTAGTCGAGCCGGCACGGCTCGCCCTCGTGCGCGAACACCGCCGTTCCGATCAGCCGCCAGCCGTCATGGCGGGAGACCAGTCGCGCGGCCTCGTGGCCCGGCCCATCGAGGCGACGCCAGAGGATCGAGCGGTGTTTCAATGCCGGTCCCTCTCTCTCGTCGAGCAGGGCTCGCGGGGCGAGTGTACGCCCGCCCGACCCAGGACGTGAAGCGCCGAAAACCCGAGGTCGCCGGAGAGCGCCGCGGACCCCTTGCCGGGCCCGCGCATTCTCTTTATCATCGCGCTCGGCCGTGATGGCCGATCCGGTGGCGAGGTGACCCGAGCGGTGTCCGCGAGCTCCAGCGGAGCGCAAGCGATGGAGATCGGACTCTTCACGGAGTTCCAGTGCCCGGCGGGGATGAGCGAGGCGACCGCGTTCGAGGAGTCGATGGCCCAGATGCGGGCCGCGGAGGAGGTCGGCTTCGACGCGGTGTGGCTGGGCGAGCTCCACTTCCAGAAGGACCGGTCCGTCCTGGCCTCGCCGCTCGTCGTGGCGGCCGCCATCGCCGCGTGTACCCGGCGGGTCAAGATCGGCATCGCCGTCCAGGTGCTCCCCTTGAGCCATCCCCTGCGCCTCGCCGAGGACGTCGCGACCGTCGACCACCTCTCGCGGGGCCGGCTCGACTTCGGCGTCGGCCGCAGCGGCCTGCCCGGCCACTACCAGGGATTCAACATCCCCTACGGCGAGAGCCGCGACCGCTTCTTCGAGACCCTCGACATCCTCGTGAAGGCGTGGACGCAGCAGCGGTTCTCCCACGACGGCCGGTACTACCAGTTCCGCGACGTGTGCGTGACGCCGAAGCCCTATCAGAAGCCGCACCCGCCTCTCCGCGTCGCCGCGACGACGCAGGAGACCTACCCCATCGTGGGCCGCCTCGGCTATCCCGTGTTCGTGGCGGTGCGGACGAACTCGATCGCCGACCTCAAGCGCATGATCGGCGGCTACCACGAGGCGTGGCAGGCGGCGGGGCACCCCGGGCGCGGGCCCGTCGCCCTGCTGGTCCCCGTGTACGTGGCGGAGACGGCGCGGCAAGCCCGCGAGGAGCCCGAGGCGAGCACCATGCACTGGTTCCGCTCCATCGCCGCGGCGCTGAGGCAGTCGCCGACCCAGCAGGCGCAGGCCGCGCGGCTGGCCGCGGTCACCTACGACGAGATCCTCGCCGAGCAGACGGTCTACGGGACGCCGGACCGGGTGGCGGAGCGGCTCTCCGCGCTGCGTGAGGAGCTCGGGTTCTCGAGCCTGTCGGCGTGGATGAACGTGGGGGGCCAGATCCCCCACGAGCGGGTGCTCGCCTCGATGCGCCTGTTCGCGGAGCGCGTGGCCCCGCGCCTTTGATTCATCGGGGGGGCTTCCGAGCCCCCCCGGATTCAGAAGATGCCCGGCATGAACGGGTCCCGCCCGCGCTGGTACGTGGGCTGCCGCTGGGCGGGATTGCGGTTGACCAGGGGACGGAGGTAGAGCGGGCTCCGCAGGCTCCGGACCTCGTGCTGGACCGTGAAGAGCACCCGGCCCGAGTCGGGATCCACGAGGTCCTCGAACCGGTACTGGTACCAGTTGCTCTCCTCGGTGACGAGCCCGCGCTCCGCGAGCCAGCGATGCGGGCCCGAGAAGTTCGCGATGTAGACCTGGATGTGGTGGCCGTCGTAGGGCGGGATCGGACCGGCGCTCTCCCGGAAGACCAGCTCCTGGTGGGGGCCCGCGGTCACCCGCGCCGCCGCGCCGCCGCCGTTCCGGACCACCGCCGCGGGCGCGCCGAAGGCGGCCCGGTAGAACCGCGCGATCCCGTCCGCCGCGCCCGGCTCGACCGTGAACTCCACGTAGGGCATGCCGAGCGTCAGGTCGCCGAAGGCGGGACCCGGCGCGTGGCAGCGGATCACGTTGCCCCACGGCGACACGACGCGGAGGTGCTTCTCCTCCACCGCGTAGTCGAAGCCGGTCCCCGCCAGCCTGGGCGCGACCGCGGCCAGGCGCCGGGGCAGCTCGTCGAAGTCGGGGATGACGAGGCCCACGTGGCCGCGGAGCACCTGGGGCTTGCCCGTGGGCAGGTGGAACTGCTGCTGCCCGACGTTGATCCACATGTTCTCGAGGCCGGTCATGAGATAAGGGTCGCGCGTCAGCCCGAGGCCCACGACGTAGAAGAGCGTGGCGAGCTGCTGGTCGGGGATCTTCACGTTGACGTGCTCCAGGGCCACGATGTTCCCCACGTCCTGGGTCGTCCGGTCGTAGGTCTCTCCCGCCATGACGCGCCTCCTGGCTCGGGCTTGCGGCCGCGCCCTCAGCTTAGCGCCGTTCCCCCGACGCCGACAACGACTCCGTGCGGGGCCCTGTCGTGAGCCCGGCCCCGGCCGGGTCGCGCCTTGCCGCCTGGCGACCCGCGTGGGAGGATACCCCGCGACCGCCGGGCAGCCGATCGGCGCGAGACCGCGCACGATGCGTCGGCGGGAGCCCGCGCGGGGGGACGACATCCTTCGAGCCCGGGGCGCGATGGGACGACGGAGGGACGGGGACGATGACCGACAGACGACAGTCGCTGGCGACGGCGCGGCTCCACCGGCGCGACGTCCTCGCGGGAACGGCGCTCGGCGTCGGCAGCGCGCTCGGGCTGACGGCGTGCGCGGGCGCCGGGGGGCGGACGTCCTCGCCGGCGCCGCGCGGCCCGGGGGCGGGCGAGGCGGAGGCCCCCGGGTTCCATCTCTTCTCCCAGCCCGACCTCGACTTCGAGGCCGCGTTCGCGCTGGGCGCCGCGGCGTACGGCGCCGCGGAGGCGGGCGAGGTGCTCGCGACGGTCGACCGGATCAACGCGGCCGGGGCGTCCTACCAGACCTTCGTGGACGGCTTCCGGGCCCTCGCCCGGCGGGTGGCGTCGCGCGCCGACGCGGCGGCGAGGGCGGGCCATCCGGTCAGCGCGCGGGCGGCGTCGCTGCGGGCGGCCCAGTATCACAAGCAGGCGCTCTACTTCGTCCTGGGCACGAGCCGCCCGGGCGACGAGGAGGCCGTCTACCGCGCCATGCAGCGCGAGTGGGACCGCGCGGCGGGCGCCTTTCGGCCCCCGCTCGAGCGGGTCGCCATCCCCTACGAGGGGACGACCCTGCCCGGTTATTTCCTGAGGCCCGACGCCTCCGGCGCGCGCCGGCGGACGATCATCCTCAACAACGGCAGCGACGGCCAGAACGTGGACCTGTGGACCTACGGCGGCGCCGCGGCCCTCGAGCGCGGCTACAACGCCCTCATCTTCGAAGGCCCCGGCCAGGGCGCGATGCTGTTCGAGCGGCAGGTCCCGTTCCGCCCGGACTGGGAGCGCGTCGTGACGCCGGTCGTCGACTTCCTGGTCGGCCGGCCCGACGTGGACCCGCGACGGATCGGCATCATCGGCTGGAGCATGTGCGGGGCGCTGGTGGCGCGGGCGGCGGCCTTCGAGCCGCGGCTCGGCGCGGTCTGTCTCGATCCCGGCCTCGCCGACATCTGGACGTCCTGGCCCGAGCCCCTCCGGCAGATCGCGGCCGCGGGCGGCCGGGAGGAGGTCAACCAGCTCTGGCGGCGCCGGATCCTCACCGGCATGACGCCGGTCCAGCAGTTCACGCTCATGAAGCGAATCGAGATCTTCGGCAAGCCGTTCCAGGACCGCGCCCGCGAGGGCCGGGTGACCGAGGACTTCCACGCCGTCGCGCAGGCGATCGCGCGGTTCCGCTACGCCGACGACCTTCCCCGGATCACCGCGCCGGTGCTGGTGACGCGCTACGAGCAGGAGCGGCTGGGGCCGCCCCAGGCGGCCCAGGAGACGTACGATCGGCTCCGCTCGCCCCGGACGCTCGTCACGTTCTCGGCCGAGGACGGGGCCGGCTTGCACGACGCGCCGCTCGCCCCGCGGCGGCGCAACGAGGTGATCTTCGACTGGTTCGACGACACCCTCGGCCGCTGAACGGCCGCGCGGGAGCCGCGCCTCACCGGCCGCCGGCGGACTGGGTCAGGTGGGCGATCACCTCGCGCTGGTGGTCGAGGAACTCGACCCGGAGCGGGTCCCGGAGCCGCGGCAGCGTGATTTTGAGCTCGGTCTTCACGGTCCCCGGGTGGGGGGTGAGGACGACGATCCGGTCGGCGAGGTACACGGCCTCCGCCACGTTGTGGGTGACGTAGACGACGGTCTTCCGCGTCGCCTGCCACACCTCCACCAGCAGCCGCTGCATCTCCTCCCGGGTCATCGCGTCGAGCGCGGCGAAGGGCTCGTCCATGAGGAGCACGGCGGGGTTGTAGGCCAGCGCCCGGGCGATGGCGACCCGCTGCTGCATGCCGCCCGAGAGCTGGTGGGGGTAGGCGCCGGCGAAGGCCTCGAGCTTCACCAGGCCGAGGTAGCGCCGGGCGATCTCCCGCCGTTCGGCCGCGGGGACCTGCCGCATCTCGAGGCCGAACTCGACGTTCCGCTGGGCGGTCCGCCAGGGGAAGAGCTGGGCGAAGTCCTGGAAGACGACCCCGCGATCGCCGCCCTTCCCGCTCACGGGCTGGCCCCCGAGGCGGATCTCGCCCCGGCTCGGCGCGAGGAACCCCGCCAGGAGGTTCAGCAAGGTCGTCTTGCCGCACCCCGACTGGCCGAGCACGCAGACGAACTCCGAGGCGCCGACCGTGAAGCTCACGTCGCGGAGCGCCGTGACGCGGCCGTTGCCGGCGTCGTACTCGTGGGTGACGCCGCGGACCTCGATCTGGCTCACGCCGTCGTGGCCGCCCTCACGCCTTCACGGTCCGAAGCATGCCCCAGCGCGCCACCGTGCGCGCCTCGAGCGGCTGGAAGACCACGCGCTCGAAGAGGAGGCCGAGCCCGCCGATCACGACGAGGACGCCGAGCATGACGTCGGTGTTGAGGAACTCCTTGGCGTCGAAGATGACCCAGCCGAGCCCCCAGGCGCTCGCGGCGATCATCTCGCCGCCCACGACCGCGATCCACGAGCGCGCGAAGCCCTGGCGGAGCCCCGTGATCACGAACGGCAGCGAGCCCGGCAGGACGACCTTGCGGAAGAGCATGCGCTGGTCGGCCCCCATGGCCGAGGCCGCGCGGAGCCAGAGGCGGTTGACGGACCGGACGCCGGTCCAGGTGTTGTACATCATCGGGAAGGTGGCGGCGTAGAAGACGAGCATGATGGTCGCCGTGTTCCCGAGCCCGAACCAGAGGATGAAGACGGGCACCCAGGCAAGCGAGGGGATCGGCATCAGCACGCTGAGGATCGGGAGGAAGAACCGCTCGGCCGGCCGCCACCGCCCCATCAGCATCCCGAGCGGGATGCCGCAGAGCGCCGCGAGGGCCAGCCCCGAGGAGACCCGGTAGAGGGTGAAGAGCACGTGGCCGAAGAGCGAGCCGTCGAGGACCATCCGCGCGAGCCCGCCCACGATCGTCTCGACGGTGGGCGTGAGCGCCGGGGCGAAGAGCCGGCTCCGGGCGAAGGCTTCCCAGGCCACGCCGAGGACGACGACGCCGAGGCCCCCCCGGGCGAGGCGCCGCCACGGTCCCGCCCCTGCCAGCCGGCTCACGCCTCGAGCATCCCCCACCGCACCACCGTGAAGCGCTCGAGCCGCTCGAAGACGAGGCGCTCCAGGGCGACGCCGATCAGCCCGATCACCGCGATCCCCGCCAGCATGACGTCGGTGTTGAGGAACTCCCGGGCGCCGAAGATGAGCCAGCCGAGCCCCCGCGGCACGGAGGTGAGCATCTCGGCCGCCACGAGCACGCGCCAGGCCCGCGCCAGCGCGAGCCGCAGCCCGATCAGGACGTAGGGCAAGGCCCCGGGCAGGATCACCGTGCGGAAGAGCTGGTGCTCCCGCGCCCCCATCGCCTCGGCCGCGCGGATCCAGATCTCCTTCACCGCCTTCACGCCGGTCCAGGTGTTGACCGCGGCCGGAAAGGCGGCCGCCACGCCGACCAGGAGCACGGCGGGCAGGTTGCCCAGGCCGAACCAGAGGATGAAGAGCGGCGCGTAGGCGAGGCCGGGGATGGGGCTCCCGATGCTGACGAGCGGCAGCAGGAGCTCCTCCGCCCAGCGGTACCGGCCCATGGCGATCCCGACCGCCACCCCGAGGACGGCGGCCAGCGCGAAGCCGAGGACCAGGCGCACGATCGTCCCCTGGGCATGCGCCACGAGGATGCCCGAGACCAGCAGGCTCCAGAACGTCCGGGCCACCGTCCCGAGGCTGGGAAAGAGCTTCGGGGGCAGCGGGCCCAGCCGGGCGAAGAGCTCCCAGGCCACCCCGAGGACGGCGAACGGCAGGAGGAACTCGCCCGCGGCCCGCAGGCGCTCGGTCCCGGTCCGCTCGCGTGGCGCCCTTCTCTCCCTCTCCCCGCCCGGAGGAGAGGGCAGGGCGAGGCGGATCACCCCCCTCACGCCGACCCTCTCCCTCCGGCAGGAGGGAGAGGGAGGCGGATGATCCCGCGACTCATCCCTTGAGCGCCTGCTCGAAGAGGTCCCGCCGCAGGGTGCGATCCCAGTCGGGCACGGTCTTGATCCGCCCGCCCTTGAGGAGCGACTCGGCCTCGGCCATCGCGTAGGCGCGGAAGTCCGGGCCCATCTCCACCTTGACGTCGAACCGGCCGAGGGCCTTCCGCACGACCGACGGCGTCACCGTGTACCCCCGCTCCTTGAGCACCTCCGTCATGATGTCGGTCGCCCGCTGCGGGTCCTCCTGGAAGATCCGCGCCGTGGCGATCCAGACGCGGAGGAACTGGACCGCGGCCTCCCGGCGCTTGTCGGCGACCCCGGGCCCCGCCGCCAGGACGACCGGCATGGGGTCGTAGCTCTCGAAGCTCACGATCGAGCGGGCGAGCCCCTGCTCCTCGGCGACCGAGATGAAGGGCTCGGTGCTGACGCTCGCCTCCACCTGCTTGGCGACCAGCGCCCCCACCTTGTCGGGCTCGAGCGTGTTCACCGCCTCGTAGCTGCCGGCGGTGAGCCCGAACTTCGGCGCGACCCGCGACTGGAAGACGGCGTCGGTGCTGCTGCCGATGCCGGTGGCGATCCGCTTGCCGCGGAGCTCGGCGACGCTCCGGACCGGGGAGTCCGGCCGGACCAGCACGTGGACGGTCTTGCCCGCGTTGCCGGCAAGCGCGACCGCCACGAGGTCGCCCTTCTCCGCGCCCAGCAGGAAGGTCGGGACGGCGAACGTCCCGAAGTCGATCCGTCCCGCGACCATCGCGTCCCGGGTCTGGCGGCCGACCGGCGCCTGGATCCCCTCGACCGGCAGGCCGGCCTTGTCGAACAGGCCGGACTTCAGGGCGACCACCGACAGGCTTCCCCAGATGTTCACCTGGTACCCGAGCCGCACGGGCTCGGCCGCGCGCGTCGCCCGACGCGGGAGGAAGAGTGAGACGGCCACACCACTCACGCCCGCCACGAACGTCCGTCGATCCATCGCGTCCTCCTCGTTCCCGCCGACGGTCATCCTCGTCCCGGCACGACGGTCGCGAGACCCGCGGGGGTCTCCAGGGCTTCCCGGGGGATGCTGCGACGATATACCGAGAGAGCACGGGGCGTCGACCCCCCGCCGGCCGCGGGGCAATCGGCCCGGGACGGGCCTGCCACGGGAGGGCACCGGGGAGGTCGCGGCATCGGGGGTCTTCCGAGACCCCCCGAAGAACGCTAGTTGCGGTGGGTCCGGTGGAGCAGGTCGCACCAGCGGCGATTCCCGTCGCCGCCGGCTTCGCTGCTCTCCGAGAGGTAGGCGTCCGAGGTCACGGCCGCGTCGTCGAGCCCGTCTCGCGTCGGCGCGTGGGGCTCGCACCAGCGGAGGTCGAGGATCTCCCGGCTCGGGTCCGCGTTCGGCTCACACCCCGGACACCAGGGGCGAGCCACGGGAGCCGGCTCCACGTCCGTGGTCCGTCGGCGTCTCGCCACCGACGCGACTGTAGCAGACGCGCTCCCGAATCCGAAAATTTCGCGGAAGGCCCGACTCGACCGGGCGGGCCCCGGCGGTCGGGCTCAGAGCCCGAGATAGCGGGCCTTGATCTCCTCGTTCTGCCAGAGCGCGTCGGGCGCGCAGGAGTGGACGATCCGGCCGCGCGAGAGGACGTGGACGCGGTCGGTGACCCGGAGGGCGAGGGGGATGTTCTGCTCGACCAGGAGGATCGACAGGCCCCGCGCCTTCAGGTCGGCGATCACGCGCCCCACCTCGCGCACGAGGAGCGGCGCCAGCCCCTCGGTCGGCTCGTCCATGAGCAGCAATTCGGGGTTCGTCATGAGCGCCCGCGCGATCGCCAGCATCTGCTGCTCGCCGCCGGAGAGCTTGCCCGCGCGGTGCTCGGCCCGCTCCCGGAGGCGCGGGAAGAGGTCCATCACCGCGTCCATCGTCCACGGCCCGCCGTTCCCCGACGCGGCCACCGCGAGGTTCTCGGTCACGGTGAGCGAGGGGAAGACGCGGCGGCCCTGGGGGACCAGCCCCATGCCGAGGGCGACCGCACGGTAGGAGGGCCAGCCGGTGATGTCGCGCCCCTTGAAGACGACCTGGCCGACCCGCGGGGGCGCGAAGCCGATGATGGAGCGGATCAGCGTCGTCTTCCCCATGCCGTTGCGCCCCAGGATGCCGACGACCTGGCTCGGCGCCACCTGGAGCGAGACGCCCTGGAGGACGTAGCTGTCCCCGTAGTAGGTGTGGATGTCGCGGACCTCGAGCAGCTCCGCCCTCCTTCGGCCGGGCCCCGGTCGGCGCGGGTGGCCGCTGGTCGGACGCCCCCGCGCCGAGCCCGGGATGCCGGAAGCATAGGACACCGTCCGCCCGGCCGCAACGCGCGCCTGCCGGCGGGCGGGACGGCCGCCCCAGCCTCACACGACGGCGATCGCCTCGACCTCGATCAGGTAGTCGGCGTGGGCGAGGGCGCTGACCTCCACCATCGTGGAGGCCGGCCCCTTGGGGCCGAAGAACTCCTCGCGGACCGCGCGAAACTCCGGCCGGTAGCGCACGTCCGTGACGTAGGTCGTGAGCTTGACGACGCTCGCCAGCGTGCCCCCGCCCGCCTCGACCAGCGCCTTGACGGCGCCGAAGACCTGGCGGGCCTGCGCCGTGAAGTCGCCGCGATGGGCCGGGCCGCCCTCCGTGTCGTAGGCCACCTGGCCCGCGAGGAACAGGAGAGTCCGGGCGCCCGTCACCTTGACGCCCTGGCTGTAACCGGACGGGTCGTAGACGGACGGTGGGCAGAATTTCTCGATCGTCGCCATGTCGTCCCCCCCCGGGCCGATCGCCTCGGGGGCAGACGTCGGCCGACTGGATCCGGGCGGCCGGCTCGGGCCGGTGATCGGCCAGGCCCGGCCTGCCGCTACGAGCGCGTCCCCGGCAGCGCGAGCACCCGGGTCTTCACCGCGGTCGCCCCGGCGACCGTACGGTAGAGGGGTCAGCGGTTCCGGTAGGTGTCGACGAGCGCCTCGGCCTCGGGCTGGGTCACGCCGGCGATCTCGAAGGTCATGGTGACGCTGGAAAACCGCGAAGGGTCGGCGGCCGCGCGGACGCCCTCGATCGTGACGTCCATCCGCTGGACCGGGATGCCCTTCTCCCGGGCGTACCCCTCGATCAGCGTGACGCCGCAGGACGAGACGCCGGCCAGGAAGGCCTCGCTGTTCGTGAGCGCGTCCGGCTGCGGGCGCGAGGACGAGTCCAGCACGAGGCGCTGGCCCCGGGCCACGCTCTCGGCCCGTCCGACCACGCCGCCACTGGACGACCGAACGGTGTCGATCATGTCGGTACTCATGGTTCCTCCCGCCTCGTCGTGATGGCTGTCAGACCGATCATCGGGTGGCGGACGGCCCGCGTCAAGGACCCTGGCCGGCCCGGGGCGACCTCAGCCGCCGTATTCCATGATCCAGAGGCCGGCATTCCGGTGGCCCGGGATCGCATCGTCGACGTATCGAGACGGCATCAACCGCCGCCGTATTCCATGATCCAGAGGCCGGCGTTGTAATCCGTGCAGTAGACGAGGCCGTTCGCGTCGACGAAGACGTCGGCCGACTGGATCACGCGCGGCCGGCTGGGCCGGTGGTCGACGAGGCGCGCCGGCGCCGGCGGCACGAGCGCGGCGACCTCGACCGGACGGTAGGCATCGCGGATGTCGAAGACCCGCACCCCGGCATTCTGATAGGTGGCGAAGATCAGCTCGGAGCTGACCAGGCTGCCGGGCCGGTTCTCGTGGATGTTGTGCGGCCCGAAGTGGCCGCCGCGGGCGACGTAGTCGGCCTCGGCGGGCGTCGGCAGGGTGGCGATGCTGACCGGGTTGGTCGGCTCGCGGATGTCGAAGACCCAGATGAGCTTGAGCCCGTCGGCCTGATGGTCGAGGACCGCCTCGTCGGCGACGATCAGGAGGTTCCGGTCCGGCAAGGGCAGGCAGTTGTGGGTGCCACCGCCGAAGGGCGGGCACCAGTTCCGGTGGACGACGAGCCGGGGGGCGCTCCGGTCCGTGACGTCCATCACGACCAGACCGGCATCGCGCCAGGCGCCATACGCGGTGTCGCCGTGGACGATGGCGTGGTGGAGGCCGTACCGGCGCTGGGCCGGCCAGGTCGGCGCCTCGCCGGCCGCCAGGTGCATGCCCGGAAGCCAGAACCGGCCGGCTTCCCGCGGGCGCGCCGGGTCGGCCATGTCGATGGTGATGAAGATGTAGTCGCTGAACCCGTCGAGCAGGGCGGAGGCGTAGGCCCATCGGCCCCCGACGTACCAGAGCCGGTGGATGCCCCCGCCCTCCACCGGCATGAAGCCGATCCGTCGCGGCGCTCCGGGCGTGGCCACGTCGAACACGGCGAGGCCGGCGGTCCAGTCGCGTGGACGGCCCGTCGGGCCGGCGGCCGTGCCCACCGTCGCGCCGATCGAGCCCGAGTAGTAGGCGCGCTCGTCCGCGAAGGCCGCCTCGGCGAACATGTCCTTGGCATTGATGACCAGCAAGAGGTCCTCGTGCGTCTGCAGGTGGATGTTCCACGTTCCGGGCGGCGCGGCCACGTGCTCGACGAACCGAGGCTTCCTCGGATCGCGGACGTCGACGACGCTGAAGCCCTTCGAGAAGATGTGGCCGATGTAGGCGAAGCCGCGATGCACCATGACCTGCACGCCGTCCGGGCGGCCGCCCTGGTCACTCACGCCGATCAGGCGCATGTTCCGCGCGTACTCCGGCGCCGGCAGATCGACAGTCGCCATTCAGGACCTCGGGCCTTGTGGACACATCCTCCCGTGAACGAGCCTCGCCCTCAATAGCTTGGGCCGCGCAGTACCGCTCGAACGCCCGCCTGCGTCCGCCGCGGGTCCTGTCGCCGGCTTGCCCCGGTCCGGCCGGGCTCCGTCACCCGTTCGCGCCCTCCCGCGGTTCTGA
>JBIOTN010000130.1:0-4455 GCA_044866005.1 Candidatus Rokuibacteriota bacterium
GCGATGACAGGGATGGGCGAGGTACTGGGGTCCTGTCGGAGCGCCCGCAAGACCTCGATGCTCGGGAGGTTCGGCATGACGAGGTCGAGCAGGATGAGGTCCGGTCCTTCGGCGCGGGCGAGCCGTAGCGCTTCCTCGCCGTCGGCGGCGGTGAGCACCGTGAAGCCGTGGAGGAGGAACGTCGTCTCCGCGGCGCTTCGGAGGACGGGGTCGGCCTCGGCGACCAGGATCGACCGCGCGCGCGACGTCATCGATCCGCCTCCAGGAGCCGGACGACCCGGTCGCCGAGCTCGCGCAGCGACAGGTCGGCCTTCACCAGGTAATCCAGGGCGCCCAGCCGCATGACCTCCTCGACGTCTCGGTCTCGCGAGGAGTTCGACAGGATGAGGACCCGCGTGGCCCGGGTGGCGGCGTCCGCCTTGAGCGCCCGCAGCACCTCGATTCCCGGAAGCTTCGGCGTGAGGAGGTCCAGGAGGACCAGGTCCGGGGCCTCGGCGCGGGCGAGCCGGAGGGCTTCCTCGCCATCCGCCGCCGTGAGGACCGACAGCCCGCGTTGACGGAGGCTCACCTCGCACGCCCGGCGGAGGAAGCGGTCGTCCTCGACGAGCAGCACGCGCCGGCCGCTCTCCGGCCGGGCGGGCCCCGCGGCGGCGGCGTGACCGGTCGGGCCCGGCCGGTCGCACGCCGCGGTCGCGGCGACGTGGGTACCCTCCGCCATGGCCGGCCTCTCAGTCCTCCGAATCGAGCGCGAAGCGCGCCGACCCGAGCTCCGTGAGCACGCGCAGCAGGTCCTTCAGCTCGACCGGCTTGTCGAGGAGGAAGTCCACCCCGTGGGCCTTGAGGTCCTCCGTCTGCACTCGGGCGCCCCAGCCGGTCATCAAGGCGATCTTGACATCCGGCCAGCGCGCCTTGATCCGTTCCGCCACGTCCCAGCCCGTCATGCCGGGCATCCCGAGGTCGGTCACGATCAGGTCCAGCCCCTGGCGCTCCGCGAAGTCGAGCGCCTCACGGCCGCTGCCGGCTTCCCACACCTCTTGTCCGGTGGCGGAGAGCAAATCCTTGATCGTCTCTCGGACGTCGGGCTCGTCGTCCACGACCAGAATGCGGAAGCCCGGGCGGGTCGGCTCGGGCGCCGTTTCCCCTTCCGGGATGCGGCATTCGCGGAGAGGCAGCCGGATGGTGAAGGTCGCGCCCTGGCCCGATTGGCTGTCCACGCCGATTTCCCCCCCGTGCCGGCGGATGATGCCGTAGGAGACGCTGAGCCCGAGCCCGCTCGACTGCGGGCCCTTGGTGGTGAAGAACGGATCGAAGATGCGCGACAGGTCGCCCTCCGCGATGCCGGTTCCGGTGTCCCGCACGGCGAGGCAGACCGCGCCGTCCTCGGCCCAGGTCGCCAGCGTGAGCACGCCGCCCGTCGGCATCGCGTCGATGGCGTTGAAGACCAGGTTGAGGAGCACCTCGCGGAGCTCGGCCGGGTTCGCCAGGATCGGGCCCAGCGTCCGGACGTCGCGCACGACGTCGATGCGCGCGCCCCTGGCGGCCGCTTCGTCCTTCCAGCGGGGCTGGGCGGCCGCGATCACCGACGCCACGAGCTCGTCGAGGTTCACCGGCTCCAGCTCGTCCGATCGCGGGGTGGCGCGGGTGAACTCGAGGAGGCGGCGCACGGTCTGGCTTCCGTCCAGCGCCGAGCGCTGGATGATGGCGAGGCTCCGCCGGATGTCTTCGGCCTTCAGCTCACCCTCGGCGAGCCGCAGGAGCAGGAACTGGGCCCGGCCGAGGATCGGCGTCAGCAGGTTGTTGAAGTCGTGGGCGACGCCGCCGGCCATTTCGCCGAGCGCCCGGATCTTCTCCGACTGGATGAGCTGGCCCTGGGTCCGCTCCAGCTGCTGATAGGACTGCTTCAGCTCGTCGAAGAGCCGTGACCGCTCGATCGTGATGGCGGCCTGATCGGCCAGGAGGCTCATGAGCTCCTTCTCTTCGGCGCTGAACTCGCCTCGCGTGCCGAAGAGCACGGACAGCACGCCCACGGCGTGGTCGCCCGCGATGAGCGGGATGCCCGCGAACGCGTGGAGATCGGCGCTCTCGGCCAGCCGGCGATTTCGCCACCGGGCGTCCCGCTGGATGTCCGGGATGTACTCGGGCACCCGCGACTCGGCGATACGGCCCGCGATGCCCTGCCCGTAGGGCATGGCGGGCTCGTGACGGATCTCCTGCTCCAGCTTCGGGTCCACGCCGAGGCTGCTCTCCAGCCGGATGACGCGCGCCTGGGGATCTGCGACCCAGACATGGGTCATCTTGGCGCCGAGCAGCGTGGTGGCCGCCACGGCGACCGCGTTGAAGATCTCCCGACTGTCCGGGGCCGAGGTGATGAGCCGGGTCAGCGCGCTGAACGTCGCGAGCTTCTCCGCCCGCTCCTCCGCTCGCTGGTACAGGCGCGCGTTCTCCAGCGCCATGGCGGCCTGGGAGCCGAACGCCAGGGCGGTCGCCAGATCGTCGTCGGAGAAGCCCGATTCGCGCGCGCTGCGCGCGCTCAGGACGCCGACCACCCGGTCGCCGATCTTCACCGGCACTCCGAGGAAGGCCCGGATGCCGAGGCGGCGGTCCCGCTCCTGGTGCGCCGGCACGAGGCGCGGGTCGTTGGCCGGATCGGCCACGAGCAAGGGCTTCCCGGTCGCGGCGACCCAGCCGCTGAGGCTCTCGCCGATCTTCAGTCGCGGCTTCACCGTCGCCTCCTGGAGGTCGCCCCAGGCGGCGGAGAGGACCAGGTCGTCGCCGTCGACGAGGCGGAACCCTGCGCCCGCCGCGCCCAAGAGGTAGCCGCAGGCCTCGGCGATCGTCTGGAGCAGCGACTCGGCGGGCTGGATCCGGGACAGCTCGCGGCTGACCTCCAGGAGCGCCTCGAGCCGGGCCTGGCGCGTCTTGAGCTCCTCCAGCAGCCGCGCCTTCTCGATCGCCATCGCGGCCAGGTTGCCGAGCTCGGAGAGCAGCTGGATCTCGTCGGGAGCGTAGGCGCGCGGCGCGCGCGAGTACACGGCGAGCACGCCGATCACCCGATCCTGGGCGCGCAGCGGCACGACGGCCATGGAGCGGAGTCCTTCGGCCAGGGCCTGTGTCCGGTGGACGTACCGATCGTCCAGGGCCAGGTCGGTCACGATCACCGGCTGCCCGTCGACGACGGCGCGGCCCATCACCCCTTGCCCGACCGTGAGCGGCCCGCGGCCGGCGAAGAACTCGCTGAGCCCGTGGTGCGCGGCGGCCTCCAGCCGCGTCCTGGAGGCGTCGAGCAGCCGGATGGAGCTGGCGTCGGCGCCGACGAAGTGGACCGGGGCGGTCACCAGATGCTGCAGCATCTCCGGCAGGCTCGCGCTGAACGTCATCTTGGCCGCGGTGTCGAACAGCGTCTGCAGATAGGCGTTCTTGCGCGCGAGCTCCCGGGCCTGCTCGTCGAGGCGCGCCTGGAGCGCGCCGCGCGACCCGGCCGCGCGATCCCAGGCATACCCGAGCGCGACGGCGAGCAGGATGGCGCTCGACCCCCCGAGGACGAGCGCGATGCCGGGGGCATGTCGCGCGGCCAGGACCCCGACCGCGGCGAACGCGAGCACCGCGAGCAGGGCGGCGGCGGCGACCACCCGGTTCGGCGCGAAGCGCTCCACGCTCACTGGCCGGAGCATGGCGCCTCCGAGGCCGGCGGCCCGGCCGGTTTCGCCCCGCCCAGGGCCTTGGCCGCGACCGCCTCGAGGGCATGGTAGCTGGCCGGCTTGCGCGTGTAACAGGCGATGCCCACGCGGCGCGCCCGCATCTCGACCTCGGGCCGGTCATCCTCGCTCGTCATGAGGATGAGGATGCGCGGGTCCTGCTCCTTGAGCCGGGAGGCGAGAGCGTATCCGGACATGTCGGACAGCGCCACGTCCACGATGGCGAGCCTGAGGTCGCCCGTGCGCGCGACCCGGAGCGCCTCGTCGCCTCGCGCCGTGTGCGCCGTCCGGTACCCCCGCTCGGCGAGGTAGTCGGCCAGCCGGCGGGCGGCCTCGGCATCGGCGTCGGCGACGAGGATCATCTTCGGCTCCGTGTCGTTCCAGGGTTCGCGGTTCATAGCCGGGACGGATGGAGCAACGGGAGTGCCAATTCCCTCGCCTCGCCCAACTGCGTGAACTCTCAGGCGATCCGCGCGCCGGCCGCGGCGCGGCCGGCTTTCGCCTGCCAGCTTGTCAGGCCCCGCCGTCAACCTGTCAGAGCCGCCGGTCGGCCCGCGCCCCGCGGATGCGCATCCGGACCGCGGGCCATTGAAGACGTCGCGCGCCTCTGAATCGACCTGGTGTTGTGTCCGGAGCGCTCCGAGCGGCGTCTTTGCCGCCGGCCCACCCACCCAGCCCTTAGAGGGGGGGAATCGGGGGGGTCTTCCGAGGGCAACAATATACTTCGCTCAGTAGTGGTGGTAATCTGCCCTCCGGGGCC
>JBIOTN010000131.1:0-14871 GCA_044866005.1 Candidatus Rokuibacteriota bacterium
GGCCCCCACCCTCCCGAGGAGGTCCGCCGCGCCTACAACGTCCTCCGCGCCTTCTTCGGAAGGGTCTCCTAGCCCAACTTCCGCAGTTGACGGGGGTCACACTAGTCTTTTCGCGCACTTGGCGAAAAAGTCGGCACTACATTTCGGCGCTGAGGAGGGTGGGCGTGCGGATGCGGAGGCGCTCCGGCAGATCGAGGCCGAGTCGGGCCAGGAGGTACGCCTGAGCCGGCTCCGGCCGGACGACGCACCGGAGGCGGAGGCCTCGCGGCCGGCCGGCAGGAGGCGCTCGCACACCTCGTCCAGGCGGAGGGCGCGCCAGAGCGTCCAGCCCAACCAGACATCGCCAAACGTCCGCCCGCGCTCCACGCGGATCCGATCGAGTCGGACCTGGACCGGCGCGGGCGGCGGCTCAGCCCGCGTGAAGAACTCCGTGTGCTCCCGCTCGCCGGTGATGGCGCGCGCCAGCGCCTTGGCCCGCGCCCGGCCCTCGGCGTCCAGCTCTCCGAGGTGGGCGACGGTCTGCTGGATGACCTTGCGCCCCACGCGCACCGAGCGGACCAGACGCCAGTAGGTATGGGCCTTGCCGTCCTTCAGGCGCGTCGTGTGGCGCAAGTACATCTTCCCCGCATATGCGCCTGCCGCCGGAAAGAAGTCAACGAACTTGGTCGGCACTACACGCGCTTTCGGCCATCGAGTGGACGACACCACGCGCAGTTACGAGCCGGGCGACCCCGAAACTGGCCCGAGTCGGTCGCCTTACTGCGGAAGTTGGGCTAGCCTTGTGGAAAGGCTCCGGAGCCCTCCCGCCCAACGGGGTTGCTCCCGGGCGGGTTCAGCACTCTCGTGGTGTTCCTGTCGAAGAACTACCGTCAAAAGGTGGCCATGGCCCGAGCCCGAGCCGAACGTCCGCAACATTTGCTTTTCTTCATCAGCCCCACCCGGGCATGCGGCTCGGGACGGGCTCGCACAGCGTATCAAACCGGCGCTGCTCAGGCACTCCCCCTGGTTGACTACTTCGGTGACCGCGAGGTACTCCAGTAAGCGACGGCTATGACCGCATCGCACACGGTGCGTCGGGAGTGCTGTGCAAGGATGATTGACCACGGACCGCAGCGGAGCAGAGGCGCGTTCGCCCAGACTTGGTATTGCTGGTATGCTTTGTAGGTTCGAATCCCGTCGGGGACACCAGCCCGGTCACGACGCGAGGGTAAAGGGACCAGGATGTTCCACCTGACCGACGACCTCCGGATCGACCGGCTGGGACCGCTCGTGCCGCCGGCCATCCTGATGGAGCAGTATCCGATCACGGAGGTCGCGTCGACCACCGTGGCGGAGGGGCGGGAGGCGGTCAGCCGCATCCTTCGCGGCCAGGACGACCGGCTGCTGGTGGTGGCCGGCCCCTGCTCCATCCACGACGTGACCGCGGCGCGCGAATACGGGATGCGCCTCAAGGCGGCCGCGGACGGGTTGCGCGAGGACCTGTTCGTCGTCATGCGCGTC
This sequence comes from Candidatus Rokuibacteriota bacterium, assembly GCA_044866005.1. Classification (GTDB taxonomy): domain Bacteria; phylum Methylomirabilota; class Methylomirabilia; order Rokubacteriales; family DASRDR01; genus JBIOTN01. The sequence goes on from JBIOTN010000131.1 coordinate 1,501, forward strand.
TACTTCGAGAAGCCCCGCACGACCGTCGGCTGGAAGGGGCTGATCAACGACCCCCGCCTCGACGGCAGCTTCCGGATCAACGAGGGGCTCGGCCTCGCCCGCGGGCTCCTCCTCGACCTGGCCAACCTGGGCATCGGCGCCGGCTGCGAGTTTCTCGACACGATCACCCCGCAGTTCATCGCCGACCTCGTCACCTGGGGCGCGATCGGCGCCCGCACGACCGAGAGCCAGGTGCACCGCGAGCTGGCCTCCGGGCTGTCCATGCCCGTCGGGTTCAAGAACGGCACCGACGGCAACGTCCAGATCGCGGTGGACGCGGTGCGCGCGGCGTCGCACCCGCACAGCTTCCTGTCGGTCACCAAGCAGGGTCTGGCCGCCATCGTCTCGACCAGGGGCAACGACGCCTGCCACGTCATCCTGCGCGGCGCCGTGCGCCGCCCGAACTACCACGCGGAGGACGTCGAGGCCGCGGCCCGCGCGCTCGAGCGGGCGGGATTGCCGCCTCGGCTGATGGTGGACTGCTCCCACGGCAACAGCGGGAAGGATCACCAGCGCCAGCTGACGGTCGCCCGCGACATCGCGGCCCAGATCGCCGAGGGGAGCCCGTACGTCTTCGGCGTCATGATGGAGAGCCATCTGGTGAGTGGCCGGCAGGACGTCCGACCCGGCCAGGCCCTGGTCTACGGCCAGAGCATCACCGATGCCTGCCTGGCCTGGGAGGACACGCTACCGGCGCTGGAGGAGCTGGCCAAGGCCGTCCGCGCCCGCCGCCGCTAGCTCGCCCGGACCGGCCTACGCCGGTCGCCCGGGGCGCGCCGCGAGCGAGCCGTCCTTCAGTAGAGCTCGACCGTCCGATCCCCCGCGCGCGAGAGGGCCCGCCCCACGTCCGCCGACTCGAGGGCGTCCCGCAGCGACGCATGGTCGTTGCAGCGGTCGAAGAAGCCCCGGGTGAGGAGCAGGTAGTAGCGCTTCTGCTGGCGCAGGCCCACGCCCGAGTCCGTGACGATGAAGAGGTGCGAGGTCCAGGCCCCGCGCGGATAGTCGTCGATCCGGCTGCCGCCGAACTCGCGCCCGAGATAGCGGCGGACCTCTTCGATCTTCCACGTGTCGATCTGCTTCGTCGCGGTGGGCATCGTCTGCTCTCCGCCCGCCTCGCTTAGCAAGCGTCCTGCCGAGAGGTGTCGCCGCGGAGACCCGCCACTGGGCGCGATCAGCTGCAAGACGGCGAGAACTGCCAGCGCCTGCGAGACAACCCGCGCAGGCGAGGACGCCGGTCGGGCGGCAAGGAATTGACCATCAGTGACCACCTCGGCTCATCGCGTAGGCGGCAGCCCCCACGGCTCCACCCCGTCGCGGCGATCGGTCCCCTGTGGTATCTTCAGACCCGCAACCGACCCTACCGATCCCGGCCGGCGGCACACAGGGAGGGCAGCCATGGCCGTCACGCACCCGCGCGCTCGGACGCACGTCCGTCTCTTCAGTGTTCTGCTCCTGCTCCTGCCGGGCGTCGGCCTCCTGGCTCCGGCTCGGCTCGTCGCGGCAGAGACGTCGCCCGGGATCGACGTCGTCGTGCTCTTCAAGGACGGGACCGACGCGGTCCAGCGCGATCAGATCCTCACGCGGGCCGGTGCGGGACAGCGCCACCACTTCCGGCTGGTCGACGCCTCCGCGGCGCGGCTGCCGAGCGCCCTCGTCCAGGCCGTGCTGGCCCGGCATCCGGACGTCGCCGCCGTCGTGCCCGACCGCCCGGTCCAGGCCCCGCGCGGATAGTCGTCGATCCGGCCGCCGCCGAACTCGCGCCCGAGATAGCGGCGGACCTCTTCGATCTTCCACGTGTCGATCTGCTTCGTCGCGGTGGGCATCGTCTGCTCTCCGCCTGCCTCGCTTAGCAAGCGTCCTGCCGAGCGGTGTCGCCGCGGAGACCCGCCACTGGGCGCGATCAGCTGCAAGACGGCGAGAACTGCCAGCGCCTGCGAGGCAACCCGCGCAGGCGAGGACGCCGGTCGGGTGGCAAGGAATTGACCATCGGCGACCGTCTCGGCTCATCACGTAGGCGGCAGCCCCCACGGCTCCACCCCGTCGCGGCGATCGGTCCCCTGTGGTATCTTCAGGCCCGCAACCGACCCCACCGAACCCGGCCGGCGGCACACAGGGAGGGCAGCCATGGCCGTCACGCACCCGCGCGCTCGGACGCACGTCCGTCTCTTCAGTGTTCTGCTCCTGCTCTTGCCGGTGGTCGGCCTCCTGGCTCCGGCTCGGCTCGTCGCGGCCGAGACGTCGCCCGGGATCGACGTCATCGTGCTCTTCAAGGACGGGACCGACGCGGTCCAGCGCGATCAGATCCTCACGCGGGCCGGTGCGGGACAGCGCCACCACTTCCGGCTGGTCGACGCCTCCGCGGCGCGGCTGCCGAGCGGCCTCGTCCAGGCCGTGCTGGCCCGACATCCGGACGTCGCCGCCGTCGTGCCCGACCGCCCGGTCCAGGCCCACGCCAAGCCCGGTCAGGGCGGCACCCCGGCCAGCCAGGTCGTGCCGGCCGGTGTCCACCGGGTCGGCGCCGACCTCGTGTGGCCCACGGGGACGACCGGCGCAGGCATCGGGGTGGCCGTCGTGGACACGGGGCTCGACTTCGCGCACCAGGATCTGCCCGTCGCGCCGGCGCCCAGCTGCTTTACCGCGTTTGCCTTCTGCCAGGACGACAACGGCCATGGCACGCACGTCGGCGGCATCATCGCGGCGCGGAACAACACGGTCGACGTCGTCGGCGTGGCCCCGGATGCCACGCTCTACGCGGTCAAGGTGCTGGATCAGTCGGGAAGCGGGACGGACACCACGGTGATGGCCGGCCTCGAGTGGATCGCCGAGCACGCGAGCGCCCTGAGCCCGCCCATCCGGGTCGTGAACATGAGCCTGGGCCGCCCGGGAACGCTCGACGACAACCCCGCGCTCCACGCGCTCGTCCAGAAGCTGCACGACGCGCCATCGGCCGCGTGTCCCGACTGCGCCGGTCTCGTCGTCGTCGTGTCGGCGGGCAACGACGCGAATCGCGAAGTCTCGCAGGAGGTCCCCGCCACTTATCCCGAGGTGCTCGCCATCGCGAGCTCGACCGCCCTCGGTGGGACCAACAGCTGCCGCTTCTTCAGCGGGACCATCCAGGCCGACACGGCGTCCTATTTCACGACCGACGGCGCGTTCACGGTCGATCCACTGACCGGGTTGGGCGTCGGCGTGACGGTGTCGGCTCCCGGCGAGGAGCGGGAGAACATCAGCCGGAGCTGCTTCGTCCAGTCGGTCGGGATTCTTTCCACGCGGCTCGGCGGTGGCAGCACGCGGATGTCCGGGACCAGCATGGCGGCGCCGCACGTGGCGGGGGTCGCCGCGCTCCTCCTGCAGAAGTTCAGCGCCGACCTCACGCCTGAAGGCGTGCGCGACCGTATCCGGCTCACGGCCGACGGCCAGGCCTCCGACCCCCTCGACTCCCCGACCACGAGCTACACCTTCGACGGCGAGCGCGAGGGCATCCTCTGGGCGCCGGGCGCCCTGCAGTAGCGGTTCGCGGACCCCCGATTTTTCCCGCGCGCCATCTTTTCGCTTGACAGCCCCAATATGTTGTGCGATAGAGGGCGCGTCCGGCCACATGTAGGGTCTCGCGTGGCCGGCAGGTCGGGACGTCGGACGCCTGAACGATACATGGCCCACGTCGCGTGGGAGGGGTGGGTCGGGCCGAGCGTTGCCTGCCGTCCGCTGGTCGGGGTGTAGCCCGGGGGGTCCGTCCCCCGAGATCGAGCGTCCCCCGTCGCGGCCTCCGCTGCCGCTCGTCCTCAGCGGGTTCGACCTGAGCGCGTCAGAGTTCCGGCCGGCTGTGCCGAGCCCGGGCCAGAACGGCCAGGGGCGGCTCGACGGCGCGCGCGGCACGGCGCGCTACCTGGTCATCGTCGCGCGGGAGGAAGCGCTCCTGTGCGAGCACCTCAAGCAGCAGTTCGTCGGCGATCCGGAGGTTCGCGTCTTCACGGACCGCCGCCGCCCGGAGCGGCCCCGCTGGTTCGGGCGCGAGGCGCCGGAAGGGGAGGCGGACCGGTGGGAGCGCCGCGCGCGGGCGCCGGCCGACGAGCCGGCGGTCCGCTGGGTCGTCGTCTCGCGGACCCACGAGGCGGTCCGGGGCTGGACTCGCTCTCACGACACGCGTACCCCGCAGCGGGGGAGGAGGGCAGGTGTGATGGAAGGCCTGGAAGACCGGCAGCGCGTCGACCGCTGGATCGAGGAGAGCCAGTACCTGATCGGCCGCCTGATCCCCGGGCTGCTCGATGACCGGGACCGGCTCAAGGGCAAGCTCGACGCCGCCGAGCAAGACGCCGCGAAGCTCCGCCAGGAGATCGGCGAGCTGCGGAAGGAAGTCAACGACCTCCAGAGCGAGACGCAGTACTTCCGGAACGAGCACGCGATCATGTCGGAGGCCCTGAGCCAGATCCTGGAGCACGTCGGTCAGATCCAGAAGCCGCTGAACGACGTCTACCGGCGGCTTCAGGTCACCCAGCCGAGCTCGGTCCCGACGTCGGGCAGCTGAGGCCCGGGTCGGAGTAAGGCCGCCCTTCGGGCGCCCGGCGGCCGCCGACCGGGGGGCCGGCGGTCGCCGGGTTCAGGCCGGGACCCGAGGCTCCGGCCCTGGGCCCGCCGGAGGCCCGCCGCGGAGCCGTTGCTCGGCGACCCGCGTGACCGCCGCCCGCAGGTCCGGGTGGGCGTCGAGGAGGCGGCGGAAGTCGGCGGCGTCGAGGGCCAGGAGCTGGCACTCGGTCAGCGCGGTCACGGTCGCGGTTCGCACGGTGTCGTGCAGGAGCGCGATCTCGCCGAAGTACTGGCCGCGGCCCAGGCGGATCGGCGAGGGCTGGCGGTCGACCTCGACCTCCCCGGCCATGATGAAGAACATCGCGTCCGCCGGCTCGCCGCGGCGGACGATGGCGTACTTGGCGGGCACGACCTCTCGCTTCAGCAGGCGCGCGATGTCGGCGATCCGCGCCGCGTCGAGGCTGGCGAAGAGCGGGACGCGGGCGACCGTGTGCCAGGTCACGACGAAGTCCCGCTTGCGCAGCTCGATCGCGAAGCCGGTGGCGAGGATGCCCGCCGGGACCGCGAACATCGCGATCCCGAGGACCATGACGAAGCTCCCGAACACCTTCCCCAGCCCCGTCACCGGGACGATGTCGCCGTAGCCGACCGTCGCCATCGTCACGATCGCCCACCACATCGCGTGCGGGATGCTGGCGAAGACCGTCGGCTGGGCGTCGCGCTCGAGCACGAACATCACGGCCGAGTTGAGCACGAGCAGGACCGACATCGCCATGAGGGCCGCGAGCAGCGGCCGGCTCTCGTTCCGGATCACGGCGGCGAAGAGCGAGAGCGCCGGCACGTGGCGGGCGAGCTTGAGGAGACGCAGCAGGCGCACGACCCGCAGCCAGTCGGTCGGAATCGGCAGGAGCAGGCCGACGACGGCCGGCACCACCGCCACGAAGTCCACGATGCCGAGCGCTGACCGCGCGTAGGCGAGGCGCGCCTCCCAGGCGTCCTCCATCCCCCCGGGCTCGCCCTCCGGCGCGAACCAGAGCCGCAGCGCGTAATCCGCCGCGAGGACCGTGAGCGCCAGGGCCTCGAGCGCCGCGAAGAGGCTGCCGAAGCGGGCGGCCAGCCGCTCGACGGTCTGCAGGACGAGGGCGAGGGCGCTCGCGACGACGATGAGGACGAGCAGCGCGCGGAGCGCCCGGGGGCCGGGCGCGGCCCCGTCGTCGGCGCCGTGGAGCGCGGCATGGACCTCCGAACGCCAGCGCGCCGTCATGGCGGCGTCAAGTCTAGCCCAGACCTCGCCGCGAGGCGGTAGAGTAAAGGGGACATGGGGGAGCCCGGACCCGGCCTGAGAGCGCCCGGGGCGATCCTGCTCGTGGCGTGTTACGAGCTGGGCCACCAGCCACTCGCCGTGGCCTGGCCCGCCGCGTTCCTCGAGCGGCTCGGCTACGCGCCCGCCCTGCTCGACGTCTCGGTGGAGCCGTTCGACGCCGAGCGCGTCGCGCGGGCGCGGCTCGTGGCGATCTCGGTGCCCATGCACACGGCGCTGCGCCTCGGGGTCGGCGTGGCCGAGCGCGTGCGGGCGGTGAACCCGTCCGCCCACGTCTGCTTCTACGGTCTCTACGCGAGCCTGAACGCCGCGTACCTGCTCGCCCACGGCGCGGACTCCGTGATCGGCGGCGAGGCGGAGGCGCCGCTGGTCCAGCTCGTCGAGCGGCTCGCGGCGGGCACCGTCGGGGCCGTGCCTGGCGTCCGGACCGCCGCGGCACCCGCGGCGCCTCACCTCGCGAAGCTCGCCTTCCCCGTCCCGAGCCGGGCGACGCTGCCGCCGCTCCACAAGTACGCCCACCTCGTGCGGGCCGGCCGGCGCGAGCTGGTCGGCTACGTCGAGGCGAGCCGCGGCTGTCGCCACCGTTGCCGCCACTGCCCGATCCCGCCCGTCTACGGCGGGCGGTTCTTCGTGGTGCCGAAGGAGGTCTGCCTCGCCGACATCCGCCAGTGCGTGGCCGCGGGGGCCACTCACGTCACCTTCGGCGACCCCGACTTCCTGAACGGCCCGGGGCACGCGCTCGCGGTCGCCCGGGCGCTCCACGCCGAGTTCCCCGCGGTCACCTTCGACTTCACGGCGAAGATCGAGCACCTCCTCAAGCACCGCGCCCGGCTCTCCGACTTCGCCGCGCTCGGGTGCGTGTTCATCGTCTCCGCGGTCGAGTCGCTGAGCGACACCGTGCTGGCGCACCTCGAGAAGGGGCACACGGGCGCCGACGTGGTCGAGGTCGCGCGCGCCGTCCGCGCGGCGGGCATCGCGCTGCGGCCGACGTGGGTGCCGTTCACGCCCTGGACGACCCTCGACGACTACCGGGCCATGCTCGACTTCGTCCAGGCCGGGGAACTGGTCGACCAGGTGGATCCGGTCCAGTACTCGATCCGCCTGCTGGTCCCGCCGGGCTCCCTCCTGCTCGAGAGCGAGGCGCTCCGCCCGTTCCTCGGTCCCCTGGTCGAGCCCGCCTTCTACTACCGGTGGACCCACCCCGACCCCCGGATGGATCGGCTGCACGCGGCGGTGAGCGCCCTCGTGGAGCAGGCGGCGGAAGCCCGGGAGGATGCCGCCCTCACCTTCGACCGGGTGCGGGCGCTGGCCGACGGGGCGGCGGGCGACCGGCCGCATGCCCCCGTGGCGGCGGCTCTCGCGCCGGACCGCCCGCGTCCGCCCTACCTGACCGAGCCCTGGTTCTGCTGAGCGGAGCCCACCAGGGGCCAGTTGGCCCTGAGCGGCGCGTCGAGAGGCCTCGGCATTTAATTCGGAGGGGGCCTCGACGGCCCCCTCCGATCCCTCCCCCGGTGGAATTGGGCCGGCAAAGCCGGCGCTCGAAGCGGACCATCATCCGGTCGGCGGTTCGGCCAGCGGCCTCCGCCCGATCAACTACGCGCCGGCGCCCGTCCGCGCCGCGGGCCAGGGCGTGACCTCGAAGTCGCCCCCCGTCACGCGGACCTCGAAGAGGGCGTCGAAGCCTTCCGCGTAGGTCGGCCGCTCCAGGCGTTTGGCGGCGGCGAAGATCGCGACGTCCGGCACCCGCTCGCGCCCTTCCCGCTGACGGTTCCGGGTGAGGCAGGCCGCGACGGGCGCCTCGAAGAAGTAGCCGTGGACCCGGGCGCGGTGGGCGCGCGCGAGCTCGATCAGCGGCGCGCGGTCCGCGACGCGCGCGTTGACGTTGTCCACGACGACGGAGCGCCCCTCCCGGAGCGCCTCGGCGATCAGCTCGCGCTGTCGCGCTTCCCGGCTCCGAGCGCTCCGCAACAGATCCTTGCTGACGTGGCGGTGCGTCGCGGCGAACCGACGCTGGTAGAACGTGCTCTTGCCGGAAGCGGGGAGGCCGACGAGGAGGATGAGGTCAGCCGGCGGCGGTGCCGCGGCGGGTGAGCTCGTCACACAGCTTGAGCAGCTTCGGGATGTCGGGGGGCTTCGGCAGGACCGCGGCGGCGCCGAGGCGGAGGGCCTCGGCCTCCCAGTTCCGGCCGAGATAGGCGGAGAGGATGACGACGCGGGCGTCCGGCGCCACCGTGTTGAGGTACCGGAGCGCCGTGAGCCCGTCCATGCGCGGCATCACGAGGTCGAGGAGGACGAAGTCGAACGGGCTCTGGCGCGCCAGCTCGATCGCCTCTTCGCCGTCGGTGGCGGTCATGACCTCGTAGCCCTCCCCGCGCAGGATCTTCTCGAAGGTGGCCGTGATCGCCGCGTCGTCGTCCACGACCAGGACTCGGCGGCGTCGCGCCTCGGACATCGAACCCCCTTCCGCCCCCGCGGGGCGCCCGGGCATCGCTCACACCCTACCGCGTCCGGCGCGGCCTTGGCAATCGGGTGTCCTGCCTGGCCGCCGGACCCGGCGCGGCCGGCGCGCGCGGCCGCGGGGTACAATAGCGCCGGCTCGGTCGGCCCGCGTCGCGCGCGCGCCGGAGGGAGAGGCGGATGCAGGGTCTGATGATGGACTATCCGCTCACGCTCACCCACTTCTTCGAGCGGAGCCGCCGCCTCTTTCCCGGAAAGACGATCGCGTCGCGGCTCCCGGCGGGCGGCGTCTTCCGGTACACCTGCGCCGAGTTCGCCGAGCGCACGGCCCGGCTCGCGGGCGCGCTCGCCGGGCTCGGCGTGGGGCCCGGGGACCGGGTCGGGACCTTCGCCTGGAACTCGCACCGGCACCTCGAGCTCTACTGGGCGGCGCCCCTCAGCGGGGCGGTCCTCCACACGGTCAACATCCGCCTCGCCCCCCGGGACATCGCCTACATCATCAGCCACGCGGGGGACACGGTGCTCGTCGTCGATCGGAGCCTCTGGTCGATCATCGAGCCCCTCCGCACGGAGCTCCGGACGGTCCGCCACTACGTCGTCATGCCCGACGTGGAGGGGCCCACCGAGCCCGGCGCGCTCGAGTACGAGGCCTTGCTGGCGGCGGCGACGCCCGCGCCGGCCTGGCCCGCCCTCGACGAGCATCAGGCCGCCGGGATGTGCTACACGTCGGGGACGACCGGCCATCCCAAGGGCGTCGTCTACAGCCACCGCGCCGTCTTCCTCCACTCGATGGCCCTGGCGATGGCCGACACGTTCGGCCTCTCCGAGCGGGACGTGATCCTGCACATCGTGCCGATGTTCCACGCCAACGCCTGGTGCCTGCCGTTCGCCGCGGTGATGGCCGGCGCGACGCAGGTCTTTCCCGGGCCGAACCCGCAGCCCCGCGACCTGGCCCGCCTCATCGAGGGGGAGCGGGTGACGTTCCTCGGGGCCGTCCCGACCGTGTGGATCGCGCTCAAGGAGCTCTGCGAGAAGGAGCCCTTCGACCTCTCCTCGATCCGGCGCGTCGCCATCGGGGGCTCGGCCGCGCCGCGGAGCCTCATCGAGGCGTTCGAGAAGAAGTTCGGCGTGACGATGACCCACGCCTGGGGCATGACGGAGATGACGCCGCTGGGGACCGTCGCGCGCCTGAAGTCGCACATGGAGGCGTGGCCCGACGATCAGCGGTACGCCGCGCGGGCCAGGCAGGGGTACGCGGTCGCCGGCGTGGACCTGCGCGCCGTGGACGAGCAGGGGCGCGAGGTCCCCTGGGACGGCAAGACGGTGGGCGAGCTCCAGGTGCGAGGGCCCTGGGTCGCGAAGGCCTACTACGACAACCCCCAGGAGGCGAAGCAGTTCACCGCGGACGGCTGGTTCAGGACCGGTGACGTCGTCGCCATCGACCCCGAGGGGTACATCCAGATCACCGATCGGGCGAAGGACCTCATCAAGTCCGGCGGCGAGTGGATCTCGAGCGTGGACCTCGAGGGCCTGCTCATGTCGCACCCCCAGGTGCTGGAGGCCGCCGTGATCGCCGTCCCGCACCCGCGATGGGTCGAGCGCCCGCTCGCCTGTGTCGTCCCCAAGCCGGAATACCGGGACACCCTGACCGAGGCCGCGCTCCTGGAGTTCCTGCGCCCGCAGCTCCCGAAATGGTGGCTGCCGGACGGGGTGGTGTTCCTGGCGGCGATCCCGAAGACGGGCGTCGGGAAGTTCGACAAGAAAGCCCTCCGGGAGCAGTTCAAGAGCTGGCCGCCGCCGCCGCGCGGTCAGCCGGCCTGAGGGGATCCGGCGCCGGGACCTCCCGGCGCCCGGCCCGGGCCGCGTCGTAAACCCGACAGCTTCTCGCTCTCGCCCCGGCCTGCGGGCCACGCCCCGTCAACGATTCCCGCGACTTCAGCCGTTGCGGACGCCTTCCGCGTCCCGGGCACCGGGATTGCTCAGTCCCAGGCGCAATCGACGCGGAAGGAGGAAAGACGGCGGCCATGCTGACAATCCTGCTGATCATCCTGATCCTGATGCTGGTCGGGGCGCTCCCGACCTGGCCCTACAGCGCGAGCTGGGGGTACTACCCGAGCGGGGGGCTGGGGCTCATCCTGCTGATCGTCATCATCTTGCTTCTCACGGGCCGCGCTTGACGGCCGCGTGAGAGCCCGCGGGCCACAGGCCGGCGCCGCGCGAGCGGTACCGGCCTTGCACCCGTGGCCGCAGACGAGTCGGGCGCGCCCTCGGCCCTCGAGCGGGAACTGACCCAGAAAGGAGCCACGCGTATGAAAACGCTCATCGTCCCGGCGCTCGCGCTCGGGGTGGCGGTCGCGGTGGCCGCTCCGGCGCTCGCCCAGCGGGCGGGGACCACCGCACCGGGCGGCGCACCGGCGCCGACCGCCCCGGCGCCAGCCACGAGCCCCGGCGCCCAGTCCACCACGCCGGGCTCCTTCACGACGAGCCCGGGGACTCAGGCGACGACGCCCGGTACGGGCACGACCGCGCCCGGGTCGGCGCCTACCGGCACCACGGCGGCCCCGAGTGTCTCCGGCACGCCGACCGTGAACTGCCCGCCGGCGGTCACCAGCGGAACGCCGACCGCTCCGGCGACGCCGAGCGGCCCCACGACGTTGTCGGGAAGCCCGTCCGGCATCGCGGTGGGGAGCCCCTCAGGGATCGCGACCACGGGGCCCCTGCCCGGGTCCCCGGCGGCGACGACGCCGTCCGCGAGCGTGCCGCCGTCCGGCGCCCCCGCCACCACGCCGTCCGGCACGACCGCGATCAGCGGCGCGCCTTCGGCGGCGGGTACCGCGCCCGGCAGCCCGAGCGGGGTCGCCCTCGGCTCCCCGAGCGGCCTCAACACGCCGAGCGTGACCGGCTCTCCGAGCGGCGTCGCGACGACGTCTCCCTCGGTGGCCGGCTCGACGACCGGCACCGGAACCCCCAGCGTCGGCGGCTCGATCGGCGGTCTGGGCGCCGGCATGCCGACCGGCTCCGTCACCGCGGGAGGATCTGTCGCCGCGGCCTGCTGAGCCGCGCTCCGCACTCAGGCGACCCCACGAGCGCCGGGCTGCCCCCCGGCGCTCGTGGCGTCTCGAGCTCCACTCCCGCCTCTCCGCACGGATAAGTTGATCCGGCGCCTCGCCGCCGGCTACACTCTCCAGGTTTCCCTGCTCCTCACCGTCAGCAACGCGGCACGCGGGAGGGCTGCCAGCGGTGCGTCGTGGCCGTCACCTTTCCGCTTCGGCGCCAACGCTGGCGCCATGCCCGGCCCGCGAGAGGCGGGAAGCGCGTCGTCGTCGTGAGCCGAGCCCGGCACGCCGGACCCCAGATTCGGGAATCCTCTACCCGGGCCCGCGCGCCGCCGGTTGGACGCCGCACGGTGTGGGTGACGCAGAACCGCCCGTTTTCCTGGCGCTTTGTCCCGCCGAGCCGCGCCCCGCGCCGTGGCACACTTCCTGCGCCACTCCCCGGCCCATGCGTACCGTCCAATTCCCGAGGCGGCGCCTGCCCGCCGCGCGCGCGCCGTGGTCCCACCCGACGTGGCCCTCCTGAGCCGGTTCCAGTCGTTGGCCGGAGGCAGCGGTGCGGCGGAGTTCACTCCCGACGTATGCCGGGCGCTGCGCGTCGACATCTCGGCGGCATGGCTCCTGTCGGGCTTCTCCTGTCTCACGGTCCCGTTCACCGGCCTCATCCTCCGGCGGGACCTCGAGGCGACGCCGTTCCAGCTCTCCATCATGGCGGCGGCGAGCGCGGCGTGTCTGCTGCTCTCGCTCGGATGGGCGCGGGTCGTCGATGGCCGCCGCCCGCTTCCCTACGTCGTCTGGCCGGGGTTCGTGGCGCGGGCGCTCTTCCTGCTCGCGCCCCTGGTCACCTCGGCGTGGCCGCTCATCGCGATCCTGGTGGCCGGCAACTTCTGCGGGGCCGTGTCGAGCCCGGCCCAGGCGGCGCTCGTGCAGCGGGTCTATCCCCACGCGCAACGGGGGCGCGCTCTGGGGCGGGTCAGGATGGCCGCGGGCCTGCCCGGGATCGCGCTGGCGATCGCGGGCGGGGCGCTGCTCGCCCTCGTCCACTACCGCTGGCTCTTCCCCATGGCCGCCCTGCTCGGGATGGCCGCCAGCCTGCGCCTGCGTCAGATGCCGGTCCCCGAGGGGGGCCAGGAGCCGGTCGAGCGGACCGGGCTGCGGGAGGCCTGGGCCACCGTGCGCGAGGACACCGGATTCCGGGCGCTGCTGACCACCCACTTCCTCTTCGGCGCCGGCATCTGGATGCAGATGCCGGCGAACCCGCTCTTGCTGGCCGACGTGCTCCACGCGACGACGATGCAGCTCGGGCTCTGCGCGGCGCTGGCCGCGGTGGCGGCCTTCGTCGGGAACGCCTACTGGGGGCGACTCATCGACCGCGTGGGGAGCGCGAGAACACTCCGCGCCGTGTACGCGGTCGGGGCGGTGACCCCGCTCCTCTACTACACGGCGTGGAGCCCCTGGGTCTTGCTCGTGACCGCCGTGCTCGAGTCGGTCATGACGACCGGCCTCGATCTGGTCTGGATGCTGGCCGTCATCGACGTCGCGGGGCGGGGCCGGACGACGCAGTACATGGCGATCTCCGTCACGCTCGCCGGTGTCCGCGGGGTCGGCGGTCCGCTCCTGAGCGGCTTCGTGATCGCGCACGCCGGCGTGCACGCCGTGTACCTGATCGCCGCGGCCACGATGACGCTCGCGGCCTGCCTCATGAGCCGCCAGGTGGCAGTCGCGACCCGCCGCGCCCTGTCGGGAGCCCCCGTGCGCCGGCTCGGCGGCTCCCCCGCCGCCTAGCCACCCGGTGAGAGCTGCTCGCCTCGCGTCGCGTGACCGCAACGGTCACAGGGTTCCGCTCCGAGCGCCGGCTCGGCCGGCGCAAACATTCCGGGGGGGTTTCTCAAAGGGGGGCAGCGCCCCCCCTTTGAGGAGCTAGGAGCCTGTCGGAGTAAGCCGGCGCACCGCAACGCTCGGGACGTTCCACTCCGA
>JBIOTN010000132.1:0-3563 GCA_044866005.1 Candidatus Rokuibacteriota bacterium
GGTACTCGATCCCCATCGCGTCCTCCGGTCGCCGGGCGGGGAGATTTCGATCCGACCCCGCGCGACGGCGCCTTCCGCTGGCGAAAAAAGCACCTCTCCGGCCCGCTGTCAAGCCGGCGCGGGCCCGCAAACCGACCACCGCCGCCAGCTCGTCTTGACCGGGGTGCGGCGTGTGTGACAAGACTGCGGCGCCGTCCGATCGCCCACGAAGCGGGGGACCCATGATCGAGCGAACCGGGTTCTGGATGCTGGTGGCCGCCGTGGCGCTCGTCCCATCGCTCGCCTCGGCCCAGAACCTCTACGCGGCCGTGCGCGGCGGCCCGGGGTTCACGTCGGACACCCGGCAGGGCATCGTGGGAGGCGAGGACACCGTCGAATTCCATACCGGCTTCACCGGGGGACTGGCCGCCGGCTACGCCTTCGCGTTCGGCCTCCGGGGGGAAGGCGAGCTCGGGGTGGTCCACGCGCCGGTAAAAAGCGATGCCGGCGTCGCCACCGACGGGTCGTTCACGAGCTACCTCGTGATGGCGAATGCGTTTTACGACGTGAAGCTGTTCGGCCCCCTCAAGCCCTACGTGGGGTTCGGGCTCGGCGTCGCGTGGGTGGACGAGGACCACACCGCCTTTTCGGACACTCTGAGCCGCGTCTTCGACGTCGACGAGTCGCGCGCCGCGTTCGCCTACCAGGTGCGGGCCGGCGTCGCCTACGAGGTCAACAAGTGGCTCGACGTCTCGCTGGGCTACCGCTTCGTCCACATCGACGGTGACGACCGGACGGTGGCGAGCGGTGTGGTGATCCGCACCGACGCGCTCCTGAACCATTCGGTCGAGATGGGCGTCGCCATCAAGTTCTAGGCGAGCCGGGCTCCTCCCCGGCGGCGGCGGGCCGCCGAGCATGGGCCGGCCCTGCCGGATGGCTCGCCAGGGCCCGTCGTCGCCGGTCCCTCGGTCGAACGAGGTCGGGCTAGGACATGTCAGTACCGGCGAGGTGTTGCCCCGGGCGGAGCCCCGGGACGCCATGGCTACCGTCGCCTTCGTCCCGCTCCACGTCGGTGGCCAGCACCTGAACCACCACGCGGTCGGGCCAGACCTCCGCGTCGGCCAGCCGGATCGGTCGAAGCCCCATCTGCACCGCACCGTCCACCGCCTGCCCCACGGCGTCGTCGAGCGCGTCCTGCACGGCCTCGTCCGACTGGTCCTCGAGCGGCGCCACGGTCGTGATCACGACGACCCCGGCCACCGCGGGGCCGACGAGCCCGAGGGTCAACCCGAGAGTCAGCCAGGCAGCCAGGAGAAGTGGGAGTGCTCGTTTCATGCGGCACCTCCTGAGCGCTTGGTGAGTGCAGGGCAGGTACCAGGAATCCGACCTCGTCGGCGCACTGACGCCGCGGAGGCCCGCGCGGGTGCGGCGGAAATGGCGGTGTCGCCGGGCACGGGACGCGGCGCGCGGATTTGACGTTCGGGATGAGTGCGTGCCACCCTCGGTCTGTCCGGGTGTCGCCACCCGGTGCCCGCGTGGGGTCGCCCGCGCGGCATCCCTCTCCCGTCGAGCCGGCGTGTGAGCCGAGAGCGCGGACTCACTGAATCGGACCGGGACCGCCTCTACGGTGTGCCGCGTGGGGAGTTCGTCCGCGCGCGGAACGCCCTCGCCGCCCGACTGCGCGAGGCCGGAGACGCGGACGCGGCAGCCGCGGTCAACCGCCTCGCGAAGCCGAGCCCGCCGGTCTGGGCGATCAACCAGCTGGCCCGCGCCGCGCCCGCGGCGATCCGGCGACTCCTCGAGGCCGTCGAGCGCGTGAAGGCGGCGCAGCTCGGCCGGGGCGGCGACCTCGCGGCGGCGAGCGAGGCGCGACGTCGGGCCACCGGCGACCTCGTGGAGCGGGCGGGGGCGATCCTCGCGGAGGGCGAGGGACGACCGTCGCGGGAGACGCTCGACCGGGTGGCCCGGACGCTGCTCGCGGCGGCGATCGACGAGGCCGCGCGAGAGCAGCTCCGCCGGGGGTGGCTCGAGGGGGAGCTGTCGCCGCCCGGCTTCGAGGCGCTGGGGGCCGAGGCGCCCCGCCCCCCCGCGCCGGGACGCCGGAAGCCGCGCGCGGAACGCCGGACGGAGGCGCGTCGGCGAGTCCGCGTGGCGCGGGCGCGGCGCGCGTGGGAGACGGCCCGGGCCACGGCGCGCGAGGCCACCCGCCGGGCCGCGGCGCTCGAACGGGCGGCGGCCGAGCGGCAGAAGGCGGCGGAGGAGGCCACGCGGGCGGCCGAACGGGCGCGACGAGAGGCCGCGCGCGCGGCGGCGAAGGCGGCCTCGGCCGAGGCGGCGCTGCGGGACGCCGAGGAATGACGGGCGCGTCCCGGCCGCCCCGGGCGTCGGCTCCGGGGGCGGCTACCCGGCTGTGTTAGGATCGGGCGTCGTGGAGCCCGGCAACACGTCCCCGCCCGCCCGCCGCCGGAGGCCGCCACGGAGCTGACGGCGGTCACGCCGGAGCGCCGCCGCCGCCGCCGGCGCGTCCGCCTCGCCATCGCCTGCCTGGCGGCCGCGATCGGTCTCCTCGGCGTGGTCCGCCAGCCGCGCTTCGTGGCCCACGTCGCCGACCCGCTGGAGCTCGGGGTCCTGGACCTCCACGCGAAGCTCCGGGGACGGCTCGCGCCGCCGCCCGGCATCACCGTGGTCGCCATCGACGGGCGGAGCCTCGAGCGGATCGGCCACTGGCCCTGGCCCCGCACCCGGACGGCCGAGCTGATCGCCCGGCTGGCCGCGGGCGGGGCGCGCGTCATCGCCCTCGACCTCCTCCTCGCCGAGCCCGACCAGAACGAGAGCCTGGGCCTGGCGCGGGGGCTCGCGGAGCGCTACCGGGAGCTCGGGCTCGACCGGGCGGGGGGGCGGAACGCCCGCTTCGCCGGGGAGCTGGAATCGGCGCTCGCGGCCACCGACCCGGACCGGGCGCTCGCGGAGACGATGGCGGCGGCGCGTCGGGTCGTCTTGCCGTATGCCTTCGTCTTCCCGCCCGAGCCCCCGCCGCCGCTCGACGACGAGGCGCGGCGCCGGCTCAACCGGAGCGCGCTCGTCGCGCTGGCCGAGCGCGAAGCCGGCGGCGCGATCGAGCCGAAGACGGCCGCGGGCGTGCTGCTGCCGCTCGAGCGCTTCCACGCGGCCGCCGTGGGGGCCGGCCACGCGAACGTGATCCCCGACGTGGACGGCGCGTTCCGGCGGAACGCCCTCGTCGTGCGCTTCGGGGACGCCTACGTCCCGAGCCTCATGCTGGAGACGGCGCGGCTCGGCCTCGGCCTGCGCCGCACGGACGTCCGGCTCACCGCGGACCAGCACGTCCAGCTCGGCGGCCGTCGCGTCCCGACCGACCACGCGGGCTTCATGCAGCTCAGCTACTACGGCCCGCGCGGGACCTTCCAGCCGCTGTCGGCCGGCGACGTGCTGATGGATGCCGCGCCGCCCGCGGTGGAGGGGCACCTGGTCATCGTCGGGTTCACCGCGCTGGGGCTCATGGACGTGCGGCCGACGCCCTTCGACACCGAGATGCCGGGCGTGGAGAGCCACGCCACCGCGCTCGC
>JBIOTN010000133.1:0-2235 GCA_044866005.1 Candidatus Rokuibacteriota bacterium
AGGATGATGCCGACCGCGATCGTGCTGATGAAGACCGAGACCGGGGGCCGGTCCTTGAGCGGGAAGTAGGCGAGCAGGGAGAAGACGAGCCCCAGGAGCGCCATCAGCCCGAGGACCAGCGGGAGCAGCAGGATCCCCGGCCACGGGAGGCGCTCGGCGAGGGCCACGGCGACGAACCCGCCGGCCATTACCATGTCACCGTGGGCGAAGTTGACGGCGCCGGTCGCGTTGAGGACCAGGACGAAGCCGAGCGCCACGAGCGCGTAGGCCGCGCCCAGGGCGATCCCGTTGATGACGAGCTGGACGATCTCCACGGGCCGATCCCGCGCGCCCGGGGGCGGCGCGCGGCGGTCCCCGGGGCGAAGCCGCCACGCGCCGCCCCCCGGCGCGCCTACTTCAGGACGCCGGTGACGTTGTCGTAGCGCTTGACGAGCTTCGGGACCCGCGTCTGGCCGTCGTAGCAGATGATGACGGCCGAGTGGGCCATGTTGCCCTTGCCGTCCGACCGGTAGGTCATCGCCAGGCCCTGGTAGGTCGTCCCCGAGAGGGCGCGGCGCAGCTCCTCGGGGGTCTTGGCGCCCTTGGCGATCGCGCCCAGCGCCATCATGACGCCGTCGTACTGCCCGAGGGCGAAGGCGTCGGGCTCGGAGCTGTACGCCGCGCGGTAGGCGCCAAGCCACCTGTCCATCGCGGACGAGCCCGCGGAGATCGGCGACGAGCCGCTCTCGGCGCACACGCCCTTCATCTCGGCCGGCTCGAGGAGGGCGGCGGTCGCGGGCTGGTGCATGGCCGAGCCCGACACGACGGGGAGGCCGAGGCCCATCGCCGCGGCCTGCTTGATGACGAGCGCGGTGGGGCCGGAGTGGAGGTGGAGGATCAGGACGTCGGGGCCGGACTCCTTGACCTTGCTCAGGACCGGCAGCATGTCCTTCACCCGGACGTCGAGCCCCTCCTCGAACACGACCGTGGCGCCGAGCTGCTTGAAGTACTTCGACAGCTCCTCCCGGCCGCTCTGGCCGTATGCCGTGGTCTGGTAGAGGAGCGCCGGGCGCTTCTTGCCGAGCTCCTGGACGGCGTAGCGCGCATGCGCCGCCTTGACCACGACGTCGCCGGGGAAGAAGCGGAACACCCACGGGTTGTCGAGCTCCGTGATCTTGGCGGTCCCCGACACGGTCAGGAGCGGCACCTTGTAGTTGGCGGCGACCGGCAGCATGGCCAGCATCTGGGTCCCCAGCATCGACGCGACGACCCCGATCGCGCCGCCGCCCGAGACCGCCTTCTCGAGGGCGTTGACGGCGACCTCGGGCGAGGTGCCGGTGTCCTGGACGTCGGCCTTCACCTCGACGCCGGCCGGCGCGGACTTGACGGCGAGGAGCGCACCGTTCCGCTGGCTCGTCCCCTCGAGCGAGAGGAAGCCGGTGATCGGGACCAGCACCGGGATGTTGACGCCGGCCGCCCCCGCGCCGGTTGCCGACCAGACCACCGCCATCAGCGTGGCGACGGAAGCGATTCGCGCCGCTACTCGCATCTCCTCCCTCCATCACGCCCACGGGTCGCCGCGGGCGGGTTCGCCTCGGCCGCGCGGCGAGCCGCCTCGACGTCGCGGATGAGGGCCCGGATCACCGGGAGCGGCCGGCAGTCGGGGATGAGGTCGAGGAAGAGGGCGGCGAGGCGCGGGTCCGACACGATCGTGTCCCGGTCCACCCGCTCGCCCTGCGCCCGGAGCGCCTCGACGCAGATGTCGATCACCTCGTCCCGCATCGCCCGCCTCTCCCTCGCCGGCGAGGCGAGAATAGACCAGGACCCGCGCGGGGCGCAAGCGACCGGATCGCCATCTCGGGCCGCTGGGCGAGGATGGTCGCGCCCGGGCACGACGCAAGCCTGTGCGGCGCTCCGTCTCGAGGCGCCTCGCCGCGCGGTCAGGCGATCTCGAGCTCCACGGCGCCGCTCCAGTGGCTGCTGCTGGGCACGGACGCCAAGGGACGACCCGCGACCGCGCGGCGACGCGGCGGCTGTTTCGGCTGGCCGCGGAGGTGCTGCAGGGCGTCAGACCATCGGACGAGGGCGGGCGACTGGTAGCGGCGCTGGGACTAGCTGTCTTGAACGGCCGGAGTCTGCACGAATCTGTCAGACTCGCGCCGTGGCCGAGACCCGAGCAGCGCTGGGACGCAAGTCGAGGCCCCGGTCCTCCAGCGTACTCCTGTACGCTGAGGATCGGGGCCGACCGAGGACGAC
>JBIOTN010000134.1:0-27646 GCA_044866005.1 Candidatus Rokuibacteriota bacterium
GGTGGCGGCGGCGGCGGCGCGGCGGTCGGGAGCGTTTGCTGGACGAGGCCCGGAACGAGTCGCGTTGGAGGGCCGGTGTGGCCAGGCGGCTTGGCGGCCGGCAGCTCCGCGGTCTTGGAGATCTCGACAATCTGGCTTGGCGTCAGCCTCACGATCGGCGTCCGCGTGGTCGCTTCTCCCGCGCCGGCGACGACGACGCCCTGGTTCTGGCCCAGCTGGACGGAAACGTTCGGGTCCGACCGGAACGAGACGATCACGGGGAGGGAGACATTGAGGGTCGTGACGCTCGTTTCCGGCGCTCGCCCCACGTAGCGCGTGCCGACCACGACGAGGCTGCCGCGGACCGCAGCGATCGCGTTGGGGGTCCGGATCTCGATCGCCTCGCCCGGCTTGAGCAGCTTCTTCGCCACGCCGAGGGCCAGCTTCCCGACCTGGAGGTCCACGGTGGCCCGACCCGGCTCCTCGGTCACCGTGAACACCGACAGTTCGCGGATCGTGACGATCGCCTTGCCCCCGAGCAGGATTCGGACGGCGGAGTTCTCCAGCGTCTCGATGCGATCCCGGAGGAGCACGTCGTCCTTGAACTTCAAGGGGAGCGGCTGCGGCATGGTGGGGCGGGTGACGGTGCTCTGCCCCTGCATCCCGGTGACGACCCCGGCCTTCGGTTGGGCCAGGACGAGGGCCGGCCACAGGACCTGGAGTACCAGGAGAGCGGCCAAGGGGCACGTCCGTGACAACGACCAGACCCTCCCCGTTCCCCCAGCCGGTCGGTGGGCGCTACTTCAACACCCCATATAAGCGCCGGAAGAATCGCTTGTCAAACCCCCTTCCCGGCTCCGGCCCAGGCCGGGGTCGAGCCGGGAGGCGGGTCGGGTCCCCGCTCGATGCCCCGCTCGTCGGCTTCCCCGTCAGGATTTCGTCTGGAGGAACTTCTCGATGAGGGCGCCGTCCTCCGGAGCGAGGTCGAGGAACTTGATCCCGGCCTGGTCATCCGTGCTGCGCATGACGCGCCCTTCCGTGGAGATCGGGCGCGGGAGCCCGGGCAGCTGGAAGTGGAGGCCCACGACCTGGTCTCTGGGCAGCTGTTTGGGGAGGTCGGAGGCGCGGAGGCCGGTGACGCTCAGGTCGCTCAGCGATGCGGAGACGGAGACGCGTAGATCGCCCATCGCCTCCGTGATCGTGAGCGGGGCGTCCAGGGTGACCCGGTGTGCCCGGCGCGGCGCCACGCTCTCGACGCCGTAGATCTTGACCGGGATCGCCTTGCCCTTGACGGTCACCTCGCCCAGGAAACGGCAGTAGAAGCGGTCCTTGACGGCCTGGTAGGTCGAGTCGCTGATGATGACCGGCGTCGCGAACTCCTTCGTCAGGCTCTCGAGGCGTGACCCCAGGTTGATCGTGTCACCGATCGCGCCATACTCGACGCGCTGCGCGGAGCCGATGATGCCGACCACCGCCTCCCCCGTGTTGATGCCGACACCGTTCCTGAGCGCAGAACCACACTTGGCCTCCCAGCGGGAGGAGAGCGCCTTGACGCGCTCCTGGAACTCGAGCGCCGTCCGGACCGCTTGTGCCGGGTGATCCGGCTGGTCGAAGGGGGCGTTGTAGAGGGCCATGATCTCGTCCCCGACGAACTGCGTCACGGTCCCGCCGTACTTGAACACGGCCTCCGTCATGTCGGTCATGTAGTCGCGGAGGAGCTCCGCCACCTCCTCGGGCGACAGCTTCTCGGAGATGGGGGTGAAGCCGCGGATGTCGGAGAAGAGCACCGTGATGCGGCGTCGCGAGCGGCCCAGCTCGCTGCCGTGGCGTACCACTTCCCGCAGGATGCTCGGAGAGAAGAACCGGGAGAGGCGCTGCTTCTCGCGCTGCGCCCGGATGAAGTTCTCGACGACGGTGGCGCCATAGCCGAGCAGGAGGGCCAGCGGCACGGCCACCTGGTCGGCCCACAGCCGGCCCCAGGTGAAGGCCGCGAACCCGGCGCCGGCGTGGAGGATCCCGGCCGCCGCGACGAGGCCCAGGCCCAGGAGCGGACTGGTCGCGTTGGTGATCCCGACCGCAAACAGCGCGGCCACCAGGACGAGCGCGACCGCGACCGGGCGCGGCACCCGTGTCAGCGCGAGGCCCTGGAAGAGCGTCTCCAGGATGTTGGCGTGGATCTCCACCCCCGGCATGGCCCCGTGAGGCGCGAAGGGCGTGGGAAAGACGTCGTGCAAGGCCGGACTGGTCGAGCCGACGAGCACGAGCTTGCCGCGAAACTCCGCCGGCGCAACCTCGCCGGTGACGACCCGGTAGTAGGGCACCGTGGGGAACGTGCGCGGGCCGCCCCGATAGTTGATGAGGACCGAGCGCTCGCGTGGGAGCGGCGCCGACGGGATGCCGGCCTCGACGCCGAGCCGGTGAAGCTGCCTGTCGAAGCTCGGCACCTCGCCGCGCTGGTGCGCCAGGCCCAGGAGGCCGGTCCGCACGAAGGCGTCGTCGTCGTACTTGAAGTTGACGACGCCGAAGCCGCCGGCGTGGTCGCGGATCGGTCGGATGGGCGGATTCAGGTCGTCCTTCGTGAACCCGGCCTCCGTCACGGTGGTCAGCGCTGCGGCCAGGATGACGTTGCCCGCGCGGCCGATCGCCTCGGCCAGCGCTTCGTCATCCGCCGGCCCTCGCGCCGACGGCTCGCTGAAGAGGATGTCGAGGCCGATCGCGGCCGGCTGCCCCTGGCTCAGCAGATCGAGGAGCTGTCCGTGGAGTGCGCGTGGCCAGGGCCAGGCGAGCCCGAGCTCGTCGAACGAATCCTCGCCGATGGCGACGACGACGATCGGCGTCCGGGGCGGACGAGGCCCGCGCAGGTGGAACTGGGCGTTCAGCGCCTGAAGCTCGAGCCAGTCCAGGCTGCCGATCAGCAACGCGGCCGCCGTCACCAGCGCGGTGATGCCGCCGCGGATCCACACCCTGGTCCCTCCGAGCCACTTCGCCATCGTCCCCGAAGCCCGGCGAATCGTCCCGTGAAGCGACGCCGCTTGTCAATCCTCCCGGCCCGCGAGAGCGGCCGCCGGTGCGCCGGGCGCGCCGCCGGCCGGGCGCAACGCCGCGCCGCGGCGTCGATTTTTCGCTTGACGCTCCCCGAGCCGTCTGTCATCCTCCTCGACCAGCATGCCGGAAGTCCGTAGATGTCCACGTCCCGCCGCGGGCCGATCGGCCTGACCCGCCGCAGTCAGCGAGCGTCGTGAAACCGTCTTCGCGGGCCGTCCTGTCGGTACTCGGGGCGGTTCTCCTCCTCGGGTCGGGGGCGGCGATTTACCTCGCGGTCGGCCGCGGGGCCGACCCTGCCAGGCAGGCGGGGGTCGCGCCAGCGCCGCTGCCGCCGGCGCCGTACGAGCTCGAGCGCGTCTATCAGGCGCTCGCCTCGCGCTGCGCCCGGAACGACCTCTCGTGCTTCGGCCATGCCCTGCAACGAGTCACGGCCGAGCACGGCCCCCACGCCTCGCTCGAGGCGCTGCGTCTGCTCCAGCAGAACGGGCTCGTCAGCATATCCTCCGACGAGCACCAGGTGGCCCACGAGATCGGGCGGACCACCGCGGAGACGTTCGGCGTCAACGGTCAGGCCTTCCTCCTCTGCCCGTCGTCGTTCAACTACGGCTGCCAGCACGGGTTCTTCGAGCACGCGCTCGGGAAGGGGACCTCGCCCGGCGAGACCGCGTCGCTGATCTGCGGCCCGGTCGAGGCCGACGCCTCGTACTCGGCCAAGTTCAAGTTCTACTGCTACCACGGGGTCGGACACGGGGTGATGATGGCCAAGGCGTACGACCTGCAGCCGGCCCTCGGGGTGTGCGACGCGCTCGCCAGCGACGTCGGCAAGGTCGGGTGCTGGCAGGGCGTCTTCATGGAGAACGTCAACGCGGCGATCCGCGGGGAGGGGCGCCGGGGCGTCTTCTCGAAAGACGATCCGCTGGCGCCGTGCGACCGGCTGGCGCCGCAATACCGTCGCGAGTGCTTCATCAACCACTCGGGCTACCTGATGGTCGTCTTCGGGAACTCCGTGGAGAAGGCCGCCGCGGCGTGCCTCGGCGCCGGGGAGCACCGGTCCGTCTGCCTTCAGTCGCTGGGTCTCCTGACCACGAACCCCAGCTGGCAGTTCACGATCACGGGCCGCACGGACCCCCAGCCGAACGTCGAGACGGCGCTCGGGCTCTGCGACCGATTCCCGAAGGACGCCAGGACCGATTGCTTCACCGGGGCCCTGGACAACATCCTGAACTACGACGGGATGGACCTGGCGAAGCGGGCGCTGCCGTTCTGCCAGCGCGTGACCGGCTGGCCGGCGCGGGGCTGCTACCGCCAGATCGGGATCAACGTCGCCCGGCAAGTCGTCGACTCCGGCGAGCGACGGAAGCTCTGCGGGCAGCTCCAGGCGCCGCAGCGCGACGCCTGCCTGGCCGGTGCGGGCGTCTGACGTGAGCCGCGGCGGCAGGGTGAAGAAAGTCGCGATCAACTGCTTCATCGTGCTGTCCCTCTGGATCATGGTCGCCACGAACGCCGGCCTGTCCTTGCCCTGGGTCCTCCCGTCGGTGTTCGCCCCGTACGGCGCGGCTCACCCGGTCAACCGGCTGAACTGGTACATCGGCTACGTCGACTGGTCGCTCCACTATCTCGGGTGGCTGGCCGGGCTCCACAACTACTGGCGGATGTTCTCGCCGGTCGACCGGTTCAACTGGGACATGCGCTTCTCGGCGGTCGGGCGGGACGGGAGCGAGCGCCTCCTGCCGCTGCCGCACCAGAGCGCGCGAACCATGTGGCAGCGGAACTTCGTCGACTTCCGGGACGCGAAATTCCACCTCAACGTCTACCGCAGCGAGACCGGACAGCGCTTTTACGCGCGATACCTCTGCCGCCGCTACCAGGAGCCGGGCAACCCCGTCCACGCCATCCGGATCGAGCTCGAATGGCAGAACATCCTGCCGCCGGCCGAGGCGAAGCGACGCGGGACCTACCTGGATCCAGCGCGGTATCGCCGCACGTGGGGGGCGTTCGAGTGCCGGGCGTAGACCGAACCCGGCCCCTGGCCGCATTGGCGGGCGCCTGGGACCGCTTCTGGTTCGCGCCCCGGCCCGTGGCCACGCTCGGCGCGTTCCGCGTCCTCTTCGGCGGATTCATCCTGCTGATCCTCGTGATCAGTTACCCGAGCTGGGACGCCTTCTACGGGCCGGCCGGATACCTCTCTTTCGACGCGCTCGCCGAGCCGTATACCGGCTACTCCTGGTCGCTGTTCGCACTGTCCGAACAGCCGGCGCTCACGTGGGCCATCTTCTGGCTCGGGGCCCTCGCGGCCGTCGCCTTCACCGCGGGCTTCTGGACCCGCAGCGCGACCATCGCCCTCTTTCTCGTCTTCCTCTCGATGCTGCACCGCAACCCGTACCTGACGAACGGCCAGGACCAGGTGGCCACCATGCTCCTGTTCCTCTCGTGCTTCGCCCCGCTCGGCCTCAGCATGTCGATGGACGAGATCATGGCGCGGCGTCGCCTTGCCGGCCTCGCCACCGGCTCCGCGGTGCCGACCGTGCAGCCGCTGTGGAGCTGGCGACTCATGCAGGTCTCGATCGCCCTGATCTACCTCTTTGCCGCGCCGACCAAGTACCTGGACGACACGGCATGGCGCGACGGCACCGCCATCTATTACCTCAGCCTGTCCGACCGGTGGTTCCGGTTCCCGGACGCCGGGATCTTCCACGCGGACGCCGTGAGCGTCGCGCTGACGTTCGGCTCGCTGGTGATCGAGCTGGCGTTCCCGCTCCTGGTCTGGTTCTCCAGGACCCGGCCCATCATGATTGTCGCCGTCACGGGCTTTCATCTCATCATGATGGTCGTGATGAGCGTCGGCGTCTTCTTCTTCAACCTGCTGATGCTCGTCAGCTTCGTGCTCTTCGTGCAGCCGCAGACGATCGAACGGCTGGTGAGGCTCGTGCGTCCGGAGCGGCTGCGGGAGGACGTGGGGTGGGTGCGGATGAGACGGGCGTGAGCCCGGCATGCCGCGCCTCGACGTCCGCGCCGGCCGCGTGACGCCGGGACGGCCGGTTCGGCGCTGACGCTCGGCGACCCCGCTATCCGGGGATCGAAGGAAGGCAGCCTGCGAATCCTGGCGGCTCTCCTGCTGGTCGGCGTCGTGGCCGGCCGCGCCCTGGCCCAGGAGGGCGAAGCCGACGTCTTCAGCGCCCGCGCGATCCTCGCCTACGAGGAGCGGCGCTACGACGACGCCCTGGACGCCGCACGTCAGGCGCTGGAGATCAACCCGGACCACCTCGACGCCCTCTACTACACCGGGCTCGCCCTCGTCGCCCTGGGGCGGGTCGCCGAGGCGGTCGCACCGCTGGAGCGGGCCCGGACGCTGACGCCGAACGACGAGGCGATCCTCTTCCAGCTCGGGGTGACCTACTTCGCGCTCGAGCGGTTCGCCGCCGCCCGTCCGCTCCTCGAGGCGGCGTTTGCCATCAACCCGAAGCTGGACAGCCTCGGCTACTACGTGGGCTATCTCCGCTACCGGGCAGGCGACTACCAGCGCGCGCTCCGCGCCTTTCGGCAGGGCACCAGCACCGATCCGAACATCCAGCAACTCGCCCGGTACTACACGGCGCTGAGCCTGGCGGCCCTCGGGTTCCCCGAGCGGGTGGCCCCGGAGATCGAGGAGGCCCTGCGGCTCCTGCCGGCGTCGCCGCTCACCGGGCCGGCGGAGCGCCTGCGGGAGACCGTGCGGGCGGCCCGGGAAGGGGAGCGACGCTTCCGGGTCGACCTGAGGGTCGGCGGGTTCTACGACGACAACGTGCGCGTGGTCCCCGAGGCCAGCGGCGATCCCAGCGTTCAGGACTTCCGCCGCGGCGAGAAGGCGAGCCCGGGAGAGATCGCGTTCCTCCGGCTCGACTACACCTTCCTCAGGAGGGGCTCGCTGGACGCCGCCGCCATGTACTCGTTCTTCACGACGTACAACAACGAGCTGCCGGGCTTCAACCTGATCAACCACGCCGGCGGCGTCGCGCTGATGTACCGGGGCACCTTGGGCGCGCTCCCCTATCATCTCACGCTGCCGTACACGTACGATTTCCTGACCTTGGGGGGCCACGACTTCGTCCAGCGGCACACCGTCAGCCCCTTCGCCACGCTCACCGAAAACGCCGGAAACCTGACGACCCTCCAGCTGCGCTTCCAGGAGAAGGACTTCTTCGAGAATGCCGGTCTGGCGCGGGAAGAGAGTCGGGACGGGACCAACTGGATGGTCGGGCTCGCGCACGTCTTCCGGTTCCAGCGGGACCGGCACCTGCTCAAGCTCGGCTACCAGTGGGACGTGGACGACACCGACGGGTCAAATCACCGCTACGCCGGCCACCGTCTCCTCGCGGGCGGCCAGTACACGCTCCCCTGGAAGAACCTGCGCCTGGCGTACGACTTCGACTTTCACATCCGGAACTACACGCACCGGAACACGGTGCTGCCGCGCGACGCGCCGAACTCCCGGGAGCGGTTCGACACCGAGGCGAACCATGTGGTCGCGCTCACCGTCCCGCTGCCGTGGAGTCTCAGCCTCGTCACCCAGTTCCAGGCGACGCAGAGCCGCTCGAATCTGGATCTGTTCGCCTTCAACCGGAACGTCGTGTTCGTCTACCTGCTCTGGAGTTACTGAGCGGCGGGGTGTTACTGAGCGGCGGGGTTGACAGGCCACGGCTTTCGACCGACCCTGGTCGGGCGCAGAACCGCAGCATGCAGGCCACGTCGCGCACGCGGGGTTAGCGGGTCGAGATGGCGGAGCCACGCGTCCGGATCGGCATCGTGGGGGCCCGGGCCGCGGCGGAGACCCACATCCGCGCGATGGCGCACCTGCGCGGGGCCCGGGCGGACGTCGTCGCGGTGGCCGCGGCGACCCGGGTCAGCGCCGAGGCCTTCGCGCGGCGCCACGGCGTGCCGGTCGCGCTCGACGATTACCGGGCGCTCGTGGAGCGCCCCGACGTCGACTGCGTGGACGTCTGCTGCCCGAACGACCTCCATCACCCGGTCGCCATCGCGGCGGCGCAGGCCGGCAAGCACGTGATCGTGGAGAAGCCGCTCACGGGCTACTTCGGCGCCGAGGGCGAGGAGATCGCGGGGACGCCTCGCGAAGCGATGCTCGCGGGCGCGCTCGCGAACGCCGACGCGGTGCTGGAGGCATGCCGGTCGGCCGGCGTGACCCTCTGCTATGCCGAGAACATCGTGTACGCGCCGGCCATCGCGAAGCTCACGCGCCTGCTGGAGGTGAGCGGCGGGACGCTGCTCGACCTCCGCGCCGAAGAAGCCCACTCCGGGTCGATCGCCGCCTACTCGCGCCGCTGGCGCACCTCCGGCGGCGGCTCGCTCCTGCGCATGGGCTCCCACCCGATCGCGACGCTGCTCCACCTCAAGCACGTCGAAGGCCGGCTCCGCCTGGGCCGGCCGATCCGGGCCCGGAGCGTCGTCGCCGAGACCGCCGCCCTCACGCGCTTGCCGCGGGTCCAGGCCGAGCCGCGCCGCTATCTCCAGACCGGCTGGCAGGACGTGGAGGACTGGGCCTGCGCGCTCATCACCTTCGAAGACGGGACGCGCGGGACCGTCCTGGCCTCCGACGTCTCCCTCGGCGGCGTGAAGAACCTCGTGACCGCGTACATGTCCACGGGCGTGGCGCAGATCGCCATCAACCCGAACACGGGGATGCAGCTCTACGCGCCCGACGCGGGCGTCTGGGGCGAGGAGTACATCTCCGAGAAGGTGGAGACGCGGGCCGGCTGGCAGTTCCCGAACCCGGTGGAGCACTGGATGCGCGGCTATGCCGAGGAGCTCACCGACTTCGTGGAGGCGATCGCCGGACGCCGCCAGCCGGTGAGCGGGGGCGACCTCGCCCGCGAGACGGTCGAGGTGATCTACGCCGGCTATCTCTCCGCGGCGACCGGGAACCGGGTGGCGCTGCCAGAGCGCGCCGCCCCCCCGACCCCCCGGTGAAGCTCGGCTTCATTCCGACCGAAGGCGGGGCCTTCTACCGCGAAGCGCTCGCCGAGGTGGAGCGAGGCGAGGCGCTCGGCTTCGACTCCGTGTGGATGGAAGAGCACCACGGGGTCCGCGACCACTACTGGCCCTCCCCGCTCCCCGTCCTCGCCGGCTTCGCGACCCGCACCTCCCGCGTCCTGCTGGGGACC
The DNA here is from genome assembly GCA_044866005.1 of Candidatus Rokuibacteriota bacterium. GTDB lineage: Bacteria > Methylomirabilota > Methylomirabilia > Rokubacteriales > DASRDR01 > JBIOTN01. The sequence goes on from JBIOTN010000134.1 coordinate 9,180, forward strand.
GACATCGCCGTGCTCCCCTTCTACGATCCGGTCCGGGCCGCCGAGGACGCGGCGCTCCTCGACGTGATCTCCGGCGGTCGCTTCGTCTTCGGGGTCGCCATCGGGTACCGGCCCGACGAGTTCGCGCTCTACCGGACGCCGCTCGAGGGCCGCGGCCGCCGCTTCGAGGAAGCCCTCGCGGTCATGCGCGCCCTCTGGACGCAGGACGGCGTGACCCACCCGGGCCCGCACTACCCGCTGCACGACGCGCGGATCGAGCCGAAACCGGTCCAGAAACCCCATCCCCCCCTCTGGCTCGGCGGCTGGGGGGAGCTGGCGCTACGCCGCGCGGCCCGGCTGGGCGACGCCTGGCTGCCCGGGCCGACCGCCAACCTCGCGAAGCTGCTGGACGCCAAGGCGGCGTACCAGCGCGAGCTCGCCGCGGCCGGCCGACCGGCGCCGGAGGCCTGGCCGCTCACCCGCGACACGGTGATCGCGGACAGCGACGCGCGGGCCGTGGAGCTGGCGGAGCGACACCTCCTGGTGAACTACCGGGACGAGTACGCCGGCGGGAAGTGGAAGCACCCGCTCATCGGCGGAGAGGACGCCACGCCGGTGGATCGCCTCGACGCGCTCGGCCGGGATCGGTTCATCGTGGGCGGACCCGAGCGCTGCATCGCGCAGCTCCGGCGCTTCGTCGAGGCCTTCGGCGCCAACCACCTGATCTTCCGGCTCTACTTCCCGGGCATGCCCCACGCCCACATCCTGCGCGAGCTGGAGCTGCTGAGCCGCGAGGTGCTGCCGGCCTTTCGCTGACCGGGCGGATCACTTCGAGGGGCTCAGCGCCACGGGCCCCGAGCCGAGGAAGAGGACGGCCAGCGTCGCCGCCAGGAGCAGCAGCGAGTACTCGTAGCCGGCCGTGATCGCGCGTCCGGCCGGCCCGTCCACGACGACGCCGCGCAGGAAGAAGCCCTCGGCGAGGTGGAGCTTCACCAGGACCACGGCGGTGACCAGCGCGGTGAGCGCCGCGGCCCAGCGGCTGACGATCCCCAGGAGCAGCAGGAGCCCGCCCATGGCGTAGGCCAGCACGAGCCCGGCGGCCACCATGGTCGGCGCGGCGACGCCGGCCAGCGTCGCGCTGATCCGGGCGGCGCCGCCCGGCCGCGTCGCGAGGTAGGCGTGCATGAGGTAGATCGCGCCGACCGTGATTCTCAGAATCGTGATCCCGTAGAGCTTCATCGCGACACTCCGGGCACGAGCTCCTGCGCGAAGCGTTCCACGCACTCGAGCTCGTCGAAGACGGGGTTGAGGAGGATCAGCGCCGCGCCGGCCGCGCGGACCGCCCGCAGCCCTTCCAGGCACTCGTCCACGCCGCCCACCACCGCGACCTGGTCGGCCAGCGCGGCCTTCCCGTAGAACCACCCGAACCACTCGCGCAGCCGCTCGAGCCCCCGGCGCCGGTCGGGGTCGATGAGCAGGTAGACCCGCTTGGCGATGGCAAAGCCGGCGGGGTCCCGCTTCGCCTCCTCGAGACCGCGCCGCACGTGGGCCACCTGCGTCGTGAAGTCGGGCGTGGAGCTGGATCCGGCGCCGATGAACCCGTCGCCGAGCGCCACCGCGCGCGCCAGCGCCTGCGGATGGTGCCCGCCGAACCAGATCGGTGGGTGCGGCTTCTGGATGGGCTTCGGCGCCATCGCGGCGTTCTCGAGCTTCCAGAAGCGTCCCTCGAAGGTCACCCGGTCCTGGGTCCAGAGGCGCTTCATGAGCTCGAGCCCTTCGGTGAAGCGGCCGACCCGGTGCTCGGGCGCGAGGCCGAAGGCCGGGTAGATCCGCGTGTTGCCGCCGAGGCCGATGCCGGCGATGAGCCGCCCGCCGCTCAGCTGATCGAGGCTCGCCAGGCTCTTGGCGAGCTGCACGGGACTCCGGAGCGGCGTGAGGAGCACCGCCGAGCCGAGGCGGACCCGGCGGGTGAGGGCGGCGGCATACGCGAGCAGCGTGACGGGCTCGAGGCTCGAGGCCACGCCGAGCATCTGCTCCTGGACCCAGACGCTGTGGTAGCCGAGGGCGTCGGCCCGACCGAGAAACGTCTGGAGCGCGGCGAGGTCGGCGTGGGGCCGGCTGAAGATCTGCGGAATCGCGATCGCGAACTGGACCCGACCGCCTGCGCTCATCCGGGGCACCTCCTCGGTCGGCGGCGGCGATCCGTCGCCGCGGCGCGGGCGTCGCGCCCCGGCCGGGGCGGGCGAGCGGGCACGGCGTCCGAATCAGGAGCCTAGCAGGAAACGGCGTGCCGACCGCCAGGAAATCCGAAAACGCCGTACAATGGGACGCCGTGCGCGCGAAGGTGGTCTTCTGGGCTCTCCTCGCCGCGGCGCTGCTGGTCGGCGCCCGGGCCACTCTCGACCAGGCCCAGCGCGTGGGCCGTCCGTTCGCCGGCTTCATGGTGCTGGAGAACCTGCTGGTCGCGGCGGGCGGGGCGGAACGTGGCGGGCTCGAGCCGTTCGACCTCGTCCGCGCGATGGACGGGCAGGTCCTGAGCTCGGCTCGCCAGATCCAGGCCGAGGTCGCGCGCCACCCCGTCGGCACGCGCATCCACTACATCCTCTACCGCCGCGGCCAACTGGTCGAGGCCGACGTGCCCACGCGCGCGACCACGGCGACGGACTTCCGCCGCTACGTGATCGAGGGGCTGCTCGCCGGTCTCCTCGTCCTGGGCCTGGGCGCCGTGGTGTTCTGGCTCCAGCCGGCCTTGCCGCGCAGCCGGCTGTTTCTCGCATTCTGCCTGGGTTGGTTCGCCATCAACGTCACGTACGCCGACGCCCACACGACGTACCGGCTCACCCCCCTCTTCCTGACCGCCTGGGCCTTTTCGCCCGCCTTCTTCCTGCACCTCGCGCTCACGTTCCCTCAGCGCCGGACGATCGTCCGACGGATCCCGTGGATCGTCTGGCTCCCCTACGTGGCCTCCGCGGTCGTGGCCGCTCTGCTCCAGATCCCCGTGCATGCCGAGCGGGCCGTCCGTGTCGCGCTCATCGCCGGGGCCGGCGCGTTCTACTGGGGCCTCGCCCTCCTCCTCCTGGTCGCGGCGCTCGCGCGGACCAGCATCGCCGGGCCGACGCCGCTGGCGCGCCAGCGGGGCCGCGTGCTGGCCGGCGGGTTCGCCGTCGGTTATCTGCCGGGGGTGCTCGGCACGGCCGTCGAGGCGGTGGCCCGCGTGCCGGTGCCCTATCTCGACGAGGCCTGGAAGCTCGCCTTCGTGTTCCCCGTCGCCGTGGCGTATGCCATGGTCCGGTACAACCTCTTCGACGTGCGCGCGGCGCTCCGCCTCGGCACGATCTACTCGGCCGTGACGGGGCTGGTCGTGCTCGCCTACGCGGGTGCCATTGCCCTCCTGGACCTCGTCTTCACGAGCCTCCAGCTCGGGAGCTCGCCCATCGTCGCGGCGGCCGTCGTCGCGATCGGGGTCGTGGCCTTCCTCAACCCCGTGTACGAGCGGACCCAGCAGGTCGTCGACCGCGTGTTCTTCCGCGACCGCGCCGACGTCCAGCGGTCGCTGGAGCGCGTCTCGGACGTGATGATCAGCCTGCTCGACCTTGGCCGCATCGTCACGCTGATCCGCGGGACGATCGAGGACCTGTTCCATCCCGTCCATCAGGTCCTGCTGCTCCACGACGAGACCCGGCAGGCGTACGTGCCGGCGGACGCATTCGCGCGCGACGCCCCGCCGGTCGCGTACGATTCCCCGCTGGTGGTCTGCCTGGGACGGCTCCGCGTCCCGGTGACGCGCGAGCGTCTGGAGGAGGATCCCGAGCTGGCGGCGGACCGCGAGCGCGGCCTCGCGGAGCTGCGGGCGCTCCGTGCCGAGCTGGTCGTGCCGGTCTTCTTCCGCGATCGAATCACCGGGCTCCTGGCCGTCGGCCCGAAGCGCTCGGACGCGGCGTACACGACGGAAGACCTCCGCCTCTTGCGCATCCTGGTGAACCAGAGCGCGGTCGCCCTGGAGCACGCGAAGGCCTACACCGCGCTCCAGGCCGCGAACGTCGAGTTGAAGGCGGCGCTGGAGCGCGTGGAGATCCTGGAGAGCATCCGGGCGAGCCTCGCGAAGTTCGTGCCGCGCACCGTCCAGACCCTGATCGAGCGGGCGCCGGCCGCGCCGGAGCTGGAGAAGCGGGAGGCCGACGTCTCGGTGCTGTTCGTGGACATCGTCGGGTACACGCGCCTGACCGAGCGCCTCGATCCCGAGCGCGTGAACTTCCTGATCGAGCGCTACTTCGGCTCCTATCTCGACGAGATCCTCCGCCGTGGCGGCGACGTCAACGAGACCGCCGGCGACGGGCTGATGGTGGTCTTCCAGGATCCCGACCCGCGGCGCCACGCGCGCGCCGCCGTGAAGACCGCGCTGGCCATCCTCCGGCGCACACGCGAGATCAACGCGGAGCTTCAGCTGGTAGAGCCGATCTCGGTGCACGTCGGGGTCAACTCGGGCGTCGCGACGGTCGGGGCGACGAAGATCGAGGGCCGCGCGGGGACACGCTGGACCTACACGGCCTCGGGCCAGGTCACGAACGTGGCCGCCCGGCTGGCCGCCCTCGGCGACGGGGACTGCCTCCTGGTGGGCGCGGTGGGGTGGAGCCGGCTGGCGGAGGAGTTTCCCTTCCAGGACCTGGGGGAGCAGCGCCTCAGGAACGTCGAGCAGCCCGTGCGCGTCTTTCGCCTGGACGCCTCGGTCGCCGCGCCCGCCGCGGCCGAGGCGCCTCGCTCAGCGGTCTGATCGAGCCGGCCGCGGCAGGGTCGAGGAGTCCCCGGGGGGTGTTCACGGGGGGGCCGCGCCCCCTGCTGATGATCTAGCCTCTGCCCATCGACCAGAAGTCGGCGCCGAAGCGGTCCCACGGCAGCCGCCACTCGTCCGTCTGATCGGGATCGGCGGAGAAGAGCCGGTTCACCGCGTAGAGCATCGGCTGGGGGCGAGGCGTGAGGTTCGCCACGCCGTGCGCCACCCCGCGGGGAATCAGCAGGCGCTGGCAGCGGCCCGCGCCGAGCGTCAGCCGCTGACGCTGCGAAGCGGTCGGGGAATCGCGGCGGAGGTCCACCAGGCCTACGAGGAGGGTCGCATCCGGGGGGACGATCCAGAGGTCGTCCTGGCCGAGGTGGACGTGCCAGGCCTTCACGGCGCCCGATTCGACGAGGCTCCAGTTCCACTGGACGGGCCGGAAGCCGGCGAGGCCCGCCACCTGCCCGGCGGCGTCCAGCCGGACCAGCTCGGCCAGGAGACCGTCCGAGCTCCGGAAGACCGGCAGCTCCGCCAGGCTCACGCCGGCGATCGGCGGGGCAGCGGCGTAGGATTGACGGACGAGATCGCGCGCCGCCTCGTCGACGAGGTCCTTCGGCGTGAGAGGCATCGGCTCCATGCGGGCTCCGTAGCCGCGGCATTGTACCAGCCGCGCCGCGGACGAGGCAAACCGGGGAGAATCGGCGCCGCCGCGGCGGGCGCCCGTGCCGTCGTTGCGCGCCGGGTAGCCGCGATGCGATCATGGCGACGTCCATGTCGGTCTTCCTGACCGCCGACGGCCTGCTCGCCCTCCTCGCGCTCACCGCGATGGAAGTCGTCCTCGGCATCGACAACGTCGTCTTCCTGGCGATCATCTCGGGCAAGCTGCCGCGGCCTCAGCAGCCGCTGGCGCGGCGGGTCGGCCTCACGCTCGCGCTGGGCATCCGCATCCTCCTGCTCCTCACCATCTCCTGGATCATGGGGCTGACCGCCCCCCTCTTCACCCTGCTCGGGCGCGGCGTCTCGGGCCGTGACCTCATCCTCCTCGGGGGCGGGCTGTTCCTCATCTTCAAAGCGACCTGGGAGATCTACGACAAGCTCGAGGCCGAGCATCCCGAGGGGGTCGGCCCCGGGCGCCGCGGCGCCTTCGCCCTCGTGCTGCTCCAGATCCTCCTGCTGGACGTCGTGTTCTCGCTGGACTCCGTGATCACCGCCGTCGGCATGGCCAACGACCTCCCGGTGATGATCGCCGCGATGGTCCTCGCCATGCTGGTGATGCTCGTCTCCGCCAGCCCGATCAGCGGCTTCGTGGAGCGGCACCCCAGCGTCAAGCTCCTCGCGCTGTCGTTCCTGCTGCTGATCGGCGTCATGCTGGTGGCCGAGGGGATGGGAACCCACGTGGAGAAGGGATACGTCTACTTCGCGATGGCGTTCTCGCTCTTCGTCGAGCTGCTCAACATGCGTTATCGCAAGCGGCGCCGCCCGGTGGCGCTGCGCCGCCGTTTCGAGGAGACGCGCGCCTGAGGGGTGGCCAGCGGGCGACTGCGCGGGGAGGCCGGACCCCAGGCCAGGACGGGAGGGCGAGATGGCTGGTGTGCTGACAGTGGTCGCGAGGATCTACCCCAAGGCCGACAAGCAAGCGGAGGTCGAGCGTCTCGTCATCCAGATGGCGGACGCCGTGAGGAAGGCCGAGCCGGACTGCCTCGTCTACCGGCCCCACCGAAAGGACACGGAGCCGACCGCGTTCCTCTTCTACGAACAGTACCGGACGGACGCGGCCTTCGAGTTTCACCGGGCGGCGCCCCATCTGGCCGAGTACCGGGAGCAGCTCAAGCAGCTCGTCGGCCGGCCGCCGGAGATCGAGATCTACCGGGCGCTCACCGAGTAGCGTTTCGGTGGATTCCCGGAGAGCCCCCGATGCCCCTCCTCCGCGGGCTGGGCGGGCGGGCCGGCGGCCACGCCGCCGCTCGGGCATCAGCCGCGCGCCTGCCAGGCCTCCCGGTCGTCCACCGCGATCATCGTGGCGAGCATCGCGACCACCGGTTTTTCGGTGCCGTCGGTCAGCGAGGCGACCTCGGCGGCGCAGACCGTCAGGACACGGCCCGGCTTCGTGACGCGCCCGCGCGCGATCAGGCGGTCGCCGCGGGCCGGCGAGAGGAAGCTCACCTTGTACTCCACGGTCAGGACCGTGAGGTCGGCCGGCATGAGGCTCATCGCGGCGTAGCCGCAGGCCACGTCGGCGATGGCCGTGAGGACGGCCGCGGCCATGAACCCGTGGTGCTGGGTGAGGTCCTCGCGGAACGGCAGCTCGATCTCGACGTCGCCGGGCGAGACGCGGCCCAGGCTCGCCCCGATCGTCTTCATGAGGGGGAGGCGCGCGAAGCTGGCGCGCACGCGCGCCTCGAAGCCGGGATCCCGCGGCTCGAAGCGGGTCACGAGGCGTCCTCAGCCGGCCATCGGCGCCGCCGACACGGGGCCCCGAGCGGTCAGGCGGCGGAGGGCGCGACCTCCGGGAGGCCCCGCGTCTCGGAGATGGCCCAGGCCATCGCGGCGGCGGCCCCGGAGAGCAGCGCGCCGGCGAGGAAGAAGCCCGTGTAGCTCCCGGTCACGTCGTGGATCACGCCGCCCACATACGACCCGGTCGCCGAGCCGAACTGGTGGCTCAGCGCCACGAGCCCGAAGACGGTTCCCGCGGAGCGCCGGCCGAAGATCATCGTGGAGAGCGCCGTCGTCGGCGCGACCGTCGAGAAATCGACGATGCCGAACGTCACGGCGAAGACGAAGAGCAGCACGGGGTCTCGCGCGAAGACCAGGAAGACGAGCGTGACGGCCCGGCCCGCGTAGATCCAGCCCAAGAGCCACCGGTGGCCCCGGCGGTCGCCCACCGCGCCGGAGGCGATCGAGCAGACCATGTTCACGAGCGACAGCACGCCGAAGGCCGACGCGGCCGTCACCGCCGAGATGTGGTGGTCCTGGGCGTAGGGGATCAGGTGTGTGTCGATCAGCCCCGCCGTGGTGACGCCGCAGACGAAGAAGGAGAGGGCGAGCCACCAGAAGTTCCGCTGCCGGAGGATCTCCGCGACGGGGAGCGGCCGGCCGTCCGCGGTGGCGCGCGCGGTGCCGGACGCGGCCGTGCCCGGGGGATCGTCCCGCAAGAGCAGGAACACCGCGGGCACCGCGACCAGGAGCACGAGGCTCCCGAGCGAGAGGAAGGCCTGGCGCCAGCCCAGTGCCTGGACGAGCGCCGCGGTCAGGGGCAGGAGGATGAGCTGGCCGGCCCCCGAGCCCCCCGACACGACGCCGAAGGCGAAGCCGCGCCGCCGGGTGAACCAGCGCGCGACGGCGACGGCCGCGGTCGGGCTCGAGGCGCCACCCACGCCGACCATGACCAGGACGCCGAAGATGAGGTAAGCCTGCCAGAGCGTCACGATGGAGGAGACGGCCAGCGTCCCGACGCCGAGGATCAGGAGGCTCGCCGTGAGGACGAGCCGCGGCCCCAGCCGGTCGGCCCAGCGGCCCGAGGCGGCCTGCGCGAGCCCGTAAAAGATGAAGCCGAGCGACGCCGTGAGGCTGATCGCCGCGCGCTCCCAGCCGAACTCCGCCTCCCACGGCTTGACCAGGAGGCCGATCGTGGAGCGGACGCCGAGGGCCACGGCCTGCGCGAAGAAGAGGACGCCGACGACGATCCAGGCGCCCCGCGGCTCGCGCTCCACGTCCTCCGACACGCCGGTCTCCTTTGCCGTGCTCGTGCGCCCACCCGCGTGTGAAACCCCCGCCGGAGGCCGTCCGTGAAAGAGGGCGGCGCCCCGGTGCGCGCTCCGCGATGATACCGTGTCCCCGCGCCGAGGGCCATCGGGGCCGGGGCGCTCTCCGGCCCTCACAGCGCGAGGAGCGCGAGCCCCGCGATCGAGAGACCGGCGCCGGCCGCGGCGCGCCAGGTGACGCGCTCGCCGAGGGCGAGGCCGATCGGCAGGGCGAACAGCGGCGAGGTGGAGGAGAGGATCGTGGTCAGCGCCACGCCCGCGTACTTGAGCCCCGTGATGAAGAGCACCGCGCTGAGGGCCGTCAGCACCCCCAGCGCCACGACCAGCGGCGCGACCGCCCCGCGATGGGCTCGGAAGCGCGCCCCGGCGCCCCGGGCCCAGGGCGTGGCCCAGAGCGCCAGCGCCGCGAGCGGCAGCCGGACCGCCTGGACCGTGATGGGGTCCACCGTGCGGACGGCCGGCTTCATCAGGGTCGTGCTGACGGCCCACGCGGCGGCGGCGAGGAGCGCGAGGGTGAGCCCGCCGGCCCGGGCCGCCGGGCGCGGGGCGGCGGCCGCGGGCTCGTCGCCCACGATGACGGCGAGCCCGGCGAGCGTCACCACGGCGCCCAGGGCCAGGAAGGTCGTGACGCGCTCGCCGAAGAGCCACACGGCGAGCAGGCTGGCGATGAGCGGATAGGCCATCGAGATCGTCAGCGCCCGCGCCAGCCCGATGCGCTTGCTCGACTCGAAGAACATCGTGTCGCCGGCCGCGAACCCCGTGAGGATCGACACCGACAGGTACACCCACGCGTCGAGCGGCACCTCGCGCAGCGACTCCAGGCCGCCCCGGGCGAGGACGACCGCCGCCAGGAGCGCGCCGCCCAGGGCGGAGCGGAGCATGTTGATCGACAGCGCGTTGAAGTACGGCGACAGCGCGCGCGCCACGAGACCGATGAGGGCCCAGGTCAGGGCCGATCCCAGCGCGCAGAGCGCGCCGAGCGTCACCCCGGCCTCGGCGAGGCTCACGGCGGCGGCGGCCCGGCCGCCCCCGGGCAGCGGCCCGACCCGCGGCGCGGCCTCACGCCGTCGTCGCGGCGTCGCGGGCCGCCCGGATGAGCTCGGGGAAGCTGTAGCTCGGCAGCGCGCAGCCCGGGGCGAGAAGGAGCCGCCGCCGGCCGGCCTCGGCGACCGCGTGGCGGACCTGCTCCCGCAGCTCGGCCGCGGAGAGGTCGGGGAAGCGCACGTGGTCGAGGCCCGCGACCAGCGGCAGCGAGGTCAGGCGCCGCGCCTCGGCCAGCGTGGGGCCTCCGTCCCGGTCGCCCCACGAGATCGCGTGGACGGGGTAGTCGAGGAGGCGCTCGAAGTAGAGCTGACGGCCGTGGGCGTGGAGGATGTGACACTCGCCGCGCCCGCGGAGTCCCTCCAGCAGGGCGAGATCGAACGGACGCATGAACCGCTCGTACTGCTCGCGCGTGAGCGACTCCGGGGTGGCCGGAACGGACAGGAAGATGCCCGCCGCGCCCCGATCGAGGCTCGCCCGGGCATACCGGAGGAGGTTCTCGTTGACGACGTGGAGGGCCTCGGTGAGCGCCGCCGCGTGGTCCCGCATGAGCCCCTCCATCGCGGACTTCACGATGCTCCGGCGCAGGGTGTTCCAGGCGTTGAAGACGGTATCGACGAAGAGCGCCCGGCCCCGGAGCGTCGCGGCGAGGCGCTCGATGGTCTTGAGCTGCTCCCCCATGGGGCCCGCCGTCACGTCGATCGGCGCGAGCCGCGCGAGGTCCCGCGCCTCGCGGAACGTGTCGAGGCCGTCGGGCAGGGGATACGAGTAGTCGTTCATCACCTTGAGCCAGTCGAGCTGGTAGGCGTCGAAGAACTCGAGATGGGTCTGGGCCGTCCGCTCGGCCGGCGCGTGCTGGAGACCGAAGTGATACCAGACGGTGAACGGCGGGCGGTCCACGTCCGCGCCGCGGAGCGCCGCGCGCACCCGCTCGGGTGGGGTCATCCTCTCAGAGGACGTAGAGCAGGGGCCGCGCGCGGAGCGCCGCCTCCGTCCAGAGCCCCGTCTCGGCGAGCCACCCGAGGGCCTCCGCGGGCTCGGGCGCGCGGAGGACGGCCACGGTGACCCCGCCCTCGAAGAAGCCGCCGAACACCAGGCGGCCGGCCCCGCGCAGCTCGACGAGCGCGAGCTGGGCCAGGTCGGGGTCCATGGCCGGCCCCTCGACGACCGTGACCCGGCGCGACCCGTCGAGGACGACGGCCGGCACCTCCCACGGCTCGACGAACTGGGAGAAGCTCCGCGGCGTGTACGCGGTCCACAGCCCGGCCCGGTGGTACGGGTCCTCCTCGACGAGCGGCGCGAGCTCCTCGGCCCCGTGGAGCCGGTAGACGAGCTCGGCGGTCCGACCATCCGGGGACGGGCCGCCGCCGACCACCCTCCCCCGGCCCCGCAGCGCGACGAGCCGCTCGATGTGGGCCTCCCGGTGCGCCGGGCGGCGGGCCAGGTAGTCCTCGGCGCAGGTGACGGCGACGTGGACGGCGATCATCGGACCCCATGATACCGCGGGCCCCCAGGCGGCCGACCCGGTGGCCGGGATCGTCGCCGCGTGACGGCGCCGGGCGCGACCGGCCGGGCGCTCCGCATCCCCGGCGGCCCGGGCGCCATCTAAGGGGACGTGAGCGGGGCCTTCGACTTCCTCCTCCGCCACGGCTACGCCGTCGTGTTCGCCGCGGTGCTGGGCGAGCAGCTCGGGCTGCCGGTGCCCGCGGCGCCCGTCCTCCTGGCGGCGGGGGCGCTGGCGGCATCCGGGCAGCTCTCGGTCGTCCCCGCGATCCTCCTGGGCGTGGCGGCGAGCCTGGTCGGGGACCTCGTCTGGTACGAGCTGGGCCGCCGGCGCGGGCTCTCCATCCTGAGCCTCCTCTGCCGGATCTCGCTCGAGCCCGACTCGTGCGTCCGCCGGACGGCGGATGTCTTCGCGCGACAGGGCGCGCGGGCGCTCCTCGCCGCGAAGTTCGTGCCGGGCCTCAGCACGGCGGCGCCGCCTCTGGCCGGCGTGTTCCGGATGCCGCTCGCCCGGTTCGTCGTCTGGGACGGCGCCGGCGCCCTCCTGTGGGTCCTGGCGTACGGGGGCCTGGGCTTCGTCTTCAGCGCCCAGCTCGAGGACTTCGCCGCGGCTCTCTCGCGCTTCGGCACGGGGCTCGGCCTGATCGTCGCCGCCGCGCTCGCGGGCTACATCGGCTGGAAGTTTTTCCAGCGCCAGCGTTTCCTCTCCCGGCTCCGGACGGCGCGGATCACCCCGGAGGAGCTCCACCGCATGCTGGAGGTCGGGGGCGACGTCCTGGTCGTCGATCTCCGCAGCGCCGCCGAATTCGAGGCCGAGCGCGCGAAGATTCCCGGCGCGCTCTACCTCACCCCCGACGAGCTCGAGCGGCGGCATCAGGAGATCGCGCGCGATCGGGACGTCGTCCTCTACTGCAGCTGACCCAGCGAGGCGACGAGCGCCCGTGCGGCGCTCCGGCTCAGACGCCTCGGGATCACGCGGGTGCGCCCGCTGGCCGGGGGCTTCGAGGCGTGGCGAACGCGCGGCTTCCCGCTGGAGACGATCGCCCCGGCCGACGCGGCCGGGGCGCGCTGAGGGACTCGCCCGCCCGCCGCCGGCTTGCCCGATCGACCCGGGCCGTACTATAACGTGCCCGTGTCTCACGCCCGGCTCGTGGTGATCGAAGACGAGGCATCGGTTCGCGACGTCTGGGTGGACGCGCTGGTGGCGGCCGGATTCGCGGTAGTGGGCTTCGTCGCGGCGGACGAGGCCCTGGCCCGGATGCCCGAGCTCCTGCCCGACCTCATCCTCCTCGACATGCTCATGCCGCGGATGGACGGGTTCGAGTTCCTCGCGCGGCTCCGGTCGGATCCCGCGTGGGCGCGCGTCCCGGTCCTCATCGTCTCCGGCCTCGGCGACGACCTCTTCATCGACGGGCCCGGGGCCCGGTCGCTCGGCGTCGTCGGGGTCCTGTCCAAGCCGATCGAGATCGTGACCCTCCTCGAGCACGTGCGCCAGGCCCTCAGGTCGCGCTGACGTCCCGGTCGGAGCGAGGCTGGTGACCGGTCGCGAGGGCGCCCGCCCCCTGCCGTCGTCGGACTGGAGCGCCGCGACGTCGAGCGGGCGCGGCCAGGCGAGGGCGGGGTCGCGCGTCCCGCTGACGGTCGCCCTCCTCGCCGCGGGCGTCCTCGCGCTCGCTTCCGGCGCGGCCGCTGCCGTCGAGCCGCGGTTCGAGCCCGACACGCCGGGCCGGAGCCCGTTCCCCACCGACCGCCTGACGGTGGCCGACCCGGCGCAGCGGACCGGCCTCCGCGTGGCGCTCCCCCTGCCGAGCTGCGAGGCGGCACCCTCGGCCTGCGACGACGTGCGCCTGCTGAACGAGCTCGACGGCTTCGATCTCGCCCCGCGCCTGGCGGTCCCGTTCACGGGGGCCATCGACCCGGCGAGCGTGACCGTGCGGAGCCTCTTCGTCGTGCGCCTCGAGCCCGGCCCGCCGGAGGCCACCGCCGTCGAGCGGCTCGTCTATGACCCCCGCACCTACACGCTCCACGCGCGGCCCGAGGCGGTGCTCGAGCCGGAGACGCGCTACGGCCTCGTCGTGACGCGCGAGCTGCGGGACACGGGCGGCCAGCCCATCCGATCCTCGACGGCATTCCGCAGCTTCCTTCAGCGCGGGGGCGGCTCGCCGGCCGCGCGGCGCGACCGCCAGCGGCTCACGGCGCTCATGGCGGCGCTCGCGCGGCGCGGCGTGCCGGCGGACGAGGTCGCGGTGGCGGCCGTGTTCACCACCGGCAGCGTCACGTCCTTCCTGGAGCAGGCGCGCGACGCGCTCGAGCGCCGCCCGCCCCCGAGCGCCCTGGTGACCGCCGCTGACGGCGGCGAGCGCGCCCACTTCCCGCGAGGGAGCCTCCGGGGCCTCCTCTGGCGTCGGCAGGTCCGTGTCGCGACGGACGGCGCCGAGGCGTTCCAGGAGACTCCGCTCCCGCTCGGCCTGCTGCCGGCGGACGTCGTGGGCGGCCTCGGCATCGGCTGGTACTGGTCGCCCTGGTACCTGACCCGCGGCCGGCGCATCGTCGAGCCGCCGAGCGGGCGGCCCCACCCGGGCGCCCTCCTCCACGCCCCCGTGCCCTTCGTGATCGTGGTTCCCGCCGGGAGCCCGCCGCCCGGGGGCTGGCCCGTCGCCATCATGGGCCACGGCTACGGCGGCGACATGCTCGGCAGCGCGCTTCGGATCGCCGGCACGCTGGCCCGGCAGGGCATCGCGACCGCCGCGGTGACCGTGGTCGGCCACGGCGGCGGGGGCGACGGCCGGCTCGTCGTCGAGCGCCACGATGGGACCCGGCTCGAGGTCCGCCTGCCGGGGCGCGGGGTGGACCTCGACGGGGACGGCCTGATCGGTCCGACCGAGGGGCTCGCCCCGCTCGCCGCCGGGGCCCTCGCCCCGCTCGGGCCGCGCGACGGCCTGCGCCAGCAGGTCGTGGACCTCATGGCGTTCGTCCGCGCGCTCGCGGGCGGCCTCGACGTGGACGGCGACGGCGTCCCCGACACGAGCGGCCGGGCCATCTTCTACGTCGGGCAGTCGCTCGGCGGGATCTACGGCACGCTGTTCCTCGCGGTGGACCCGCGGGTGAAGGTCGGCGTCCTGAACGTGCCGGGTGGGTCCATCGCGGAGATCGCGCGGCTGTCGCCGGCCTTTCGACCGCTCCTGCGCGAGGCGCTGGGGCGCCGGACGCCCTCGCTGCTCGACGCCGAGGGCGGGTTCCGGGAGGAGTTGCCCCTCCGCGGGGAGGCCCCGGTGGTCACCGCCGCGCCCGGCGCGCTTGCGGTCCAGGAGTACCTCGCCCGCGTGGAGTGGCTCGGCCGGCGGGGCGATCCGCTGGCCTATGCGCGTCACCTGAGGCTCGTCCCGCTTCCCGGCCAGGAGCCCAAGCGCGTGCTCGTCCAGTTCGCCTGGGGGGACCGCGTGGTCCCGAACCCCACGACCAGCGCGCTCGTCCGCGCGGGCGCCCTGGCCGACGCGACGGCGCTCCTCCGCTACGACCGCGTCCTCGCGGCCGCGCCGGCCGAGCCGCCGGAGCCCCACGGGTTCCTCCTCCGCATCGGCGCGCCTGGTCTGGCGGGCGCGCTCGCCCAGGCCGCCCAGGAACAGGTCGCGCGCTTCTTCCTCGCCGACGGCCGTGCGGTCTGGGACCCGCACGGGGCGCTCTCGCGGCCGACGCCCGAGCCCCTCTTCGAGATTCCGGCCGCGCGCCTGCCCGAGCGGCTCGGCTACGTGATCGGCGACGGCGCCCGCTGACGCCGTGCCCGCGCGCGTCGCACCCCGTCCTTGAACGGGTCGCCAGACTGTGGTTACATAAACTCTGTTCGCTTCGAGTGACCCATGACGCCGGGCCGGCCCGGCGCCCCGCGACGACCCGATACCCACGAGGGCCACGCATGAAGGTGCTGAAGATCGTGCCGGAGCGCTGCACCGGCTGCCTCCGCTGCGAGCTGGCGTGCTCGTACATGCAGACGGGCACGTTCCAGCCGGCGAAGTCGGTGATCCGCGTCTCGCCGTTCGAAGGGCACACGAGCTACGCCCCGTACACCTGCACCCAGTGCGCGGAAGGCTGGTGCATGACCGCCTGTCCAGTGGGAGCGATCACGATCTCCCCGGTCGGCGCCAAGGTGGTGCTCGACGACCAGTGCGTCGGCTGCAAGCTCTGCACGATCGCGTGCGCCTACGGGACGATCTTCTACAACCCCGACACGCGCAAGGCGTTCAAGTGCAACCTCTGCGGCGGCGACCCGGCGTGCGTCACCGCGTGCCCGACGCAGGCGATCCTCTACGAGGAGACCGAGCAAGCGGACTGGCTGGGCTCCTTTGCCGCGTCCCGCTCGGAGCGACTCCTCGTGGCGGCCGCCGGGAACGGAGGACGGTGATGCCGGCGCGTCACGTGATCGTGGGTGGGGGGACGGCCGGCCACAACGCCATCAACACGATCCGCCAGGAGGAGCGAGGCCGGGAGCCTTCCGAGATCGTGCTCGTGGCGGACGAGCGTCCGTACTCGCGGATGGTGCTGCCGTACTACCTCGGGCGCACGATCGCGGAGTCCCACGTCTTCACCGCGACGCCGGCGCGCCTGGCGCAGCTCGGCGTCAAGACCCACCTGGGCCGCCGCGCCACGGCGCTGGACCCGAGCGCGGGCAAGGTCACGCTCGACGACGGCACCGCCGTCGAGTACGACGACCTGCTGATCGCCACCGGCTCCTCCGCGGTCCGCCCGCCGATCCCGGGCGCGGACGGGCCCGGCATCCACAGCTTCTGGACCCTCGAGCAGGCCCGCCGGGTGGTGGCGGAGACCCGCGCCGGGAGCCATGTCGTCATGGTCGGGGCGGGCTTCATCGCCTTCACGATCCTGAACGCGATCCTCGCCATCGGGGCCCGGCTCACGATCGTCGAGATCGCGCCCCAGATCCTGCCACGCATGATCGACCGGGAAGGCGCGGCCATCGTCGAGGCCTGGCTGCGGAAGCACGGCGTGGAACTGCGCACGGGCGTCACCTTGACCGCCATCGAGCAGGCGGGAGGCAAGCGACGGCTCCGGGCCAAGGACGGCGCGACCCTCGACGCCGACGTCGTGATCATGGCGACCGGGATCCGCACGAACCTCTCGTGGCTGGACGGCTCCGGGATCCGGGTGAACCGGGGCGTGGTCGTGGACGACCATCTCCGCGCCAGCGTGCCGAACGTCTACGCCGCGGGGGACGTCGCCGAGGGGCGCGACCTCGTGACGGGGGAGCCCGACGTCCACGCGATCGAGCCGACCGCGATGGAGCACGGGCGCGTCGTGGGCGCCAACATGGCGGGCCGCGACGTCGCCTACCGCGGGAGCCTCCTCATGAACATCCTGGACGTCTGCCACCTGGACGTGGCGAGCTTCGGGCGCTGGGACGACCCGGCGGCCGAGGTCGCGGTCGCCCTGCGGCCCGACCGCCAGGCGTACCGGAAGCTCCTCTGGCACGGCGACCGGCTGACCGGGGCGATGATCGTCGGGCTCGCCGACGACGTCTGGACGACGAACGACGTCGGGATGCTCAAGGGGCTCGTCCAGTCCGGCGTGCCCCTGGGGCCGTGGAAGGCGCACCTCCGCGCGAACCCCTTCGACGTCAAGCGCGCCTTCATCGCCTCGCACACGACGGCGCGGCTCCTGCCGGAGACCGTGCTCGGCCGGCCGTCGGCGCCGCCGGCGGTGGTCGCCACCACGCGGGCCTGAGGAAGGGAAGAGAAGGAGCGAGCATGGAACGGACGGTAGAGAAACGGCCGGAGACGGCGCCTGCGGCGGGCGCCCCCGGCGGGTACGCAGGCCGGCTCCTGCGCGTGGACCTGGGCACCGGGCGCACGTGGAGCCAGCCCTGGACGCCGGACGAGATGCGCTACTACCTCGGCGGGGCCGGCCTCGGCGCCAAGATCCTCTGGGAAGAGGTGCCGCCCGAGGTCTCCTGGGACCATCCGGACAACCGGCTCGTCCTGGCGACGGGGCCCTTCGCGGGCCTGCCGGTCTGGGGGACGGGCGGCCTCACGGTCGTGACCCGCGGCGCCTTGACGAACGGGGCGACGTCGACCCAGGCCAACGGCTTCTTCGGCGCGAACCTGAAATTCTCCGGCTACGACGCGATCGTGGTCCAGGGCCAGGCGCCGCGGTGGGTCTACCTCCTGATCCACGACGACCAGGTCGAGGTGCGGGACGCGACGGACCTCTTGGGGAAGGACACGTGGGAGACCCAGGAGGCGCTCGCCGCCCGGCTCGGCCAGAGCGGCCACATGCTGAGCGTCTACTCGATCGGTCCCGCCGGCGAGAAGCTCGTCCGCTTCGCCGCGATCCAGGGCGACTACGGGCACGTGGCGTCCAAGAACGGCTGCGGCGCCGTCATGGGGAAGAAGCGCTTGAAGGCGGTCGCGATCGTCCGCGGCACGCACCCCATCCGGGCCGCGGATCCGCGGGGCGTCGTGACGGCGGCGGACGAGATCGCCCACGACCTCAAGACCAATCCCGCCGCGCGGACGCTCTACGAGTACGGCACCCTGCCGGGGGTGGTGAACCTCCACGCCCTCGGGGCGCTCCCCATCAAGAACTACACGACGAGCGTGGCGCCGTCGGACGTGGACATGAAGCAGTGGGAGGCGCCCGCCCTGCGCGAAGGCTTCGATCACCGCGGCCACCAGTGCAGCGCCTGCGGGATGCACCACTGCCACATGCAGGTCCTGCCGCGCGGCGGGCACAAGGGCGAGATCGTGGACGAGCCCGAGTACGAGGGCTGGTCCGGCGCCGGGTGGACGATCGGGCTCACCGATCCGGTCGCCGTCTCCTGGCTCAATACGCGGGTCGACCGCGCGTGCGTGGACGTCAACGAGTTCGGCTGGCTCTGCGGCTGGGTGATGGAGTGCCAGGAGAAGGGCCTGATCACCGAGGCCCAGCTCGGCTTCCGGCTCGCGTGGGGCGACGCCGAGGGCGCCGAGCGGCTGCTCTGGATGGTGAGCCGGCGCGAGGGCCTCGGGGACCTGCTGGCCGAGGGGGTCAAGCTGGCCGCGGAGCGGCTCGGCGGCGCAGCGCAGGAGTGCGCGATCTACACCGGCAAGAACGCCTCGCCCCGCGGCCACGACCACCGGGCACGGTGGGACGAGCTGCTCGACACCTGCACCGGCTCGACCGGGACGCTCGAGACCGGGCCGCCGGTGTTCCCGGCCGAGCTGGGGCTGCCGTCGCGGATCAACCCCTTCGACCCCGGGCAGGTGGCGCGGCAGACCGCAGCGCTCAACGGGCGGCGGCACTTCGAGGATTCGCTGGGAGCCTGCATCTTCACCACGCGGACCACGATCGAGAACCTCTGCCGCGCGCTCTCCGCGGCCACGGGGTGGGAGGTCACGCGCGACGACGCGATGCGGTTCGGCCGC
>JBIOTN010000135.1:0-2746 GCA_044866005.1 Candidatus Rokuibacteriota bacterium
TGCGCCGGGCCGCCTCGGCGGCCTCCTGCGCGGTCATGACGTACACCCCGCTCACGGGAAGCAGCGCGACGTCGACGCCGGTGACGCTGTCCATCTCGGGGATCACGTCGGTGTCGCCGGAATGGTAGAGCCGCTCTCCGCGCACATTCAGCTCGTATCCGACCCATCCGGCTTCCGGTGGGTGGAAGGGGTTCCCGTCACCGTCGCGTTTCGACGTGTTGTACGCCGCGACCGCGCTGACGTGCACCCCGCGAATGAGCTCGTCCGCGAGCGTCTCCCCGGGCGCGATCGAATGCACTCGGCCACTCACGCGCTCCGCAACGGCGGCCGGGCCCACCAGCCATGTGCCCCCCACGGAGAGGCGCTCGATGTCCTGGGGCGAGAAGTGGTCGTAGTGCCCGTGCGTTATCAGGATCAGGTCCGCCGCCGGCGATCCATCGGGTATGCGGTATGGGTCGATGTAGACGACGGCCCTTCCCACCCGGACTCGAAAGCCCGAGTGACCGAGCCACTCGAGTGAGTCGAGCAGCATTCGGCTGAGGATAGGACGGCCGCCCGCACGGACGCCCCAGAGCCTCCGCTACGCCGCGCGCCTCACGGCTTGATGCGCCGGCTCTCGGCGGGCGAGCGAAACAAGCTCGGCCTCGGGAGCGTGGAGGCAGCGGATCGCCTGGCTGCGGAGCATCTCTCCGGCTGCTAGGGAAGATCGAGACAGCAGCTCGGCGGTGGCGTCGGCCAGAGCGAACAGGGCGTCCCGTTGTGCCATCGTCCGGTCGAGCTCATTCGTGTTCCACATTTCGGCTTCCTCGTGCGTTCTTTGGTCGCTTGTCTCCTTGTTCGGATGACGGTCGGCGAGTGGATCACCCGGCGCCGGCCGGCGCCGCGGCGGGCTGCGGCGTGCCCGCCCGCATCCCGAGCGTGATGCCCGCGGCCACCACGGCCACGGCGGCCAGCCGCTGGGGAGTGACCCCCGCCACGCCCAACGCCGCCGAGCACGCAAGTGCGCTGACCGGCAGGACGCCCGAGAAGAGGCCGGCGCGCTCGACGCCCAGCAAGCCGACCGCCGTGTACCAGGCCACGAACCCGATCGTGGTCACGGCCACCCCGAGGTACGCGATCGCCGCCGCCTCCCCGGCAGTCGGGGCCGGCAGCGAGGGGCCATCCGCGATCAGGCTCCATACGGTGAGCATCGGCACCGCGAAGAGACAGGCGTATGCCGACACGGCCAGCGGCCCAAGCCGCTCCAGGTGAGGCGCAGCCAGCAGCGAGAAGCACGCCTCGCAGGCCAGCGCGCCGAGAGCGAGCAACAGTCCGGCGAGGGTGATCCCGCCGTCCGCCCACTGCACGCCGGCCGCGCCCACGGCCACCACCACCGCCGCCGCCAACACGCCCGTGCTCACCGCCCGGCCAGTCAGCAGCGGGGCGGCCACCGCCAGGACGACCGGAACGCAGCCCACGATCACACCGACGGTGGCGGGGTCCGTCTCGCGCACGCCCTCGACCACGAACAGGTTGAACAGGACGAGCCCCGTCGCGGCCAGAGCCGCAAGACCGAGCGCCTCCCGCGGGCGCAGGCGCGGCAGGCGCCCGTGAGCGAGGAGCACGAGCACGCAGGCGGCCAGGAGGTAGCGGAGCGCCTGGCCCGCGGCGAGCGGATAGCCCTCCACGACGTCCGAGGCCGCCACGAGCGAACCCACCAGCGCGAGGGCGGTGGTAGCACAGAGCGATCCGCGGAGGCTGGCGCCGGGCTCGGGCATGAGCGCGGACCGTAGGCCGAAACTGGTTCACTTGGAAGATCCACTTGGCCGCTTGAGATGAGGACCACTTCCGATCTGGAGCTGATGGTGAGGCTCGACCGCCGCGGGCGCGGCGCGCTCCGCGCACAGCTCGAGGAGCAGCTGCGCGAGGCTGTGCGCTCGGGCCGGCTCGCGGCCGGAGCTCGCCTGCCCTCCACCCGTGCGCTCGCCCGGGATCTCGAGGTGTCCCGCGGCGTAGTGGTGGACGCCTACACTCAGCTCGCCGCCGAGGGCTACCTGGTTGCGCGGCATGGCGCCCCGACGCGAGTGTCCGAGGCCGCCGCGCGCCCCACGGATTCGAGGCGCCCGCTCGCGGAGGAGCGGCCGCCGCGCTTCGACTTCCGGCCCGGCGGGCCGGATGTCTCGCTCTTCCCACGCCAGTCCTGGGCCGCCTCGCTGCGCCGGGGGCTGCGCGACGCCCCGCAGGCGAGGCTCGACTACGGCGACCCGCGCGGGGCGCCCGAGCTGCGCGGGGCACTCGCCGCCTACCTCGGCCGCGTCCGGGGCGTGGCGTGCGACCCGGGCTGCGTGATCGTCACTTCCGGAATGGCGCAGGGGATGGTGCTGGTGGGGCGGACCCTGCTGGCCCGCGGCGCGCGCCGGGTGGGTGTCGAGGACCCCGGCAGCGGCCCCGGACGCGACCAGCTGTCGGCCACCGGCCTCGAGCCGCGGCCGATCCCCGTCGACGGCGATGGGCTCCGCGTCGATGCACTCGCCGAGGCGGACGTGGACCTCGTGCTCGTCACCCCCGCCCACCAGTTCCCCACCGGCGTGGTGCTCGCCCCGGAGCGGCGGGCCGCGCTGCTCGACTGGGCGGGCTGCGGCGGGCTCGTTATGGAGGACGACTACGACGCCGAGTACCGCTACGACCGCCCGCCGGTGGGCGCCGTGCAGGGCCTGGCGCCCGAGCGCGTGGTACACGCCGGCTCCGTGAGCAAGACGCTGGCGCC
>JBIOTN010000136.1:0-52350 GCA_044866005.1 Candidatus Rokuibacteriota bacterium
CGCCCCCCTTTGAGGAGCTAGGGCCCGGGTCGCACGCGTGCTCGCGGTCGTCAAGGACCCCACGAAGCGCGGCGTGATCCTGGAGGACGTCCCCGTGCCCCGGGTCGGCCCCTGGGAGGTGCTGGTCCGGGTCCGCGCCGTCGGCATCTGCGGGAGCGACCAGCGGATCTACGCGGAGGTCAATCCCGCGCGGCGACGCCGGTTCATCATCGGGCACGAGATCGCCGGAGAGGTCATCGGGGTCGGGGAGCGAGTGACCGAGGTCCTGCTCGGCAGTCGCGTGGGGATCGAGATCTGCATCGGCTGCGCGATCTGTCGCTACTGCAAGGTGGGGCGTGTCAACCTCTGCGAGAAGCTGGAGGAGCTCGGCGTGACGGTGGACGGGGGCATGACCGAGTTCGTCGCGGTGCCGGCCCGCAACGTCCATCCGCTGCCGCCCGGGCTCTCCTTCGAGAAGGCGGTGCTGGCGGATCCGCTGGCCTGCGTGATCCGGGGGCTCGAGATGATGCCGGTGACCTCCGGGGCCTGGGTCACGGTCCTGGGGCCCGGGCAGATGGGCCTGCTCGCCACGCAGGTGATCCGGCGGATCCTCCGCGGGCGCGTCGTCGTCGTCGGGACGCGCGCCGACCGCCTTGCGCTCGCCCGGGCGATGGGCGCGGAAGAGACGGTGGACATCGGTCAGACGGACCCGGTCGGGGCGGTGCGGGAGCTGACCGACGGCGGCGCGGAGTTCGTCTACGAGGCGGCCGGCACCGCCCAGGCCCTCGACCAGGGGATCGCCATGGCGCGCAAGGGCGGCACGGTGGTCATGCTCACCGTGCACCGGGAGGTCCAGCTCGACCTGGAGCCGGCGGTCCGAGGGGAGCTCCACCTCGTCGGGGCCATCTGCTATTCCTACCGGGAGTACGAGCGCGCGCTGGGGCTCCTCGCCGAGAACCGGATCGCCGTGGAGCCCCTCCTGGCGCACACCTTTCCGCTCCACCAGGCGCAGGAGGCGTTCGACTTCGTCCTCTCGCGGCAGGGGATCAAGGCGATCCTGCTCGCGCAAGGGGAGTCGCCGGCTTGGCAGGGAGGCCGCCCGTGACCGATCTCCGCCGAGCCGACCTGGCCCACGTGGTGCACCCCTTCGCGCTCCTCCGGACGATCCCCGAGGAAGGCCCCCGGATCATCGAGCGCGGCGACGGCGTCTTCGTCTGGGACGCGGCGGGCCGCGAGTACATCGACGGCCTGGCCGGGCTCTGGTGCGTCAACGTGGGCCACGGCCGGAAGGAGATCGCCGACGCGGTCGGCGAGCAGATGGCGCGCCTGGCGTACGCTCCGACCTTCTTCGGGTATTCCAATCGGCCCGCCATCGAGCTCGCCGAGCGGCTCACCACCCGCACGCCTCCCGGCCTCACGCGGGTGCTCTTCACCAACGGCGGCTCGGAATCGAACGAGACCAACATCAAGATCGCGCGATACTACTGGAAGCTGAACGGCCGACCCGAGAAGGTCAAGGTGATCTCCCGGCGCGGCGCCTACCATGGCGTCTCGCTCGGCGCGCTGTCGGCGACGGGCATCCCGCGGTTCTGGACGATGTTCGAGCCGCTCGTCCCGGGCTTCAGCCACATCATGCCGCCCTACTGCTACCGCTGCGAGCTCGGCAAGACCTACCCGGAGTGCGGGCTGGCGTGCGCCGGTGAGCTCGAAGCGGCGATCCGGCGCGAGGGCCCGGACACCGTGGCGGCCTTCATCGCCGAGCCGGTGCTGGGCGGGGGCGGCGTGGTGGTCCCGCCGCCCGGGTACCTGCGGGACGTGCAGGCGATCTGCCGGCGGCACGACGTGCTGCTGATCGTGGACGAGGTGATCACCGGCTTCGGCCGGACCGGGCGGTTCTTCGCCTGCGACCACTGGGGGATCGAGCCGGACCTCCTCTCGCTGGCCAAGGGGATCACGAGCGCGTACCTGCCCATGGGCGCGGCCGTCGTGCACGAGCGGATCTATCGGGACCTGGAGCGGAAAGGTCCGGCCGACCTGCCGTTCCTCCACGGCTTCACGTCCGGCGGGCATCCCGTGGCCGCCGCGGCGGCGTTGCGGAATCTCGAGATCCTGGAGCGCGAGCGGCTGGCCGACAACGCGGCCGACGTGGGGGCGCACCTCAAGGCGCGGCTCGAGGCCCTGCGCGACCTCCCGGTCGTCGGCGACGTGCGCGGGCTCGGGCTCATGCTGGGAGTCGAGCTCGTCCGCCGGCGGGACGGCGCGGGACGGGCGGAGGCCGACCCGGTGCTCGGCGCGCGCGTCGCCCGCCTGGCGTACGAGGCGGGCCTCATCCTCCGGTCCCTGGCCGGGACCATCGCGCTGGCCCCGCCGCTCGTGCTCAGCCGCGCGCAGGCCGACGAGATCGCCCGCCTGCTGCGCCAGGCGATCGAGCGGGCGGCGTCCGAGCCCGGCGGCGAGAGCTGAGTTCGCACCACCTACCCAGGAGGCACGAATGGTCGCGGGCGTGTTGATCCGCTGCGAGCCCCAGAAGGAATCCGAGGTCCTCGACGCCCTCCGCAAGCTGGAGGGCCTGTCCTACGTCTACACCCTCTTCGGACGCTACGACATGGTCGCGCTGGTCCGCGCGCTCGACCTGCACGCGGCGTCCGAGGTGGTCGGCCGCATCCGGGCCATCGACGGCGTGGCCTCCACGGAGACGCTGGTCGTCCGTCCCACTCAGTGACCCGACCTCGATCGGGAGGAGGTTTTCCCATGCGCTGGTTGCGATTCGCTCGCTCGTGCAGGCGGCCTCTCCGCCTGGCCGCCGTGGCCCTCACGGTCCTCGGCGTTGCGGGATTTTGGCCCGAGACTGTCCGCGGTCAGAGCCGCGAGGAGACGCTCGTTATCGCGCGCGACATCGACGATGTCGTGACCAACGATCCGAGCCGGACGTTCGAGTGGACGTCCCAGATCCCGACCCACGCCGCCTATGACACCCTCCTCAGTATCGAGCCCCCCGACATCGCGCAAATCAGGCCCAAACTCGCCACCAAGTGGGAGATTTCCCCCGACGGCACCACGTACACCTTCCAGCTCCGCCCTGGGGTGAAGTTCTCCTCCGGGAATCCGCTGACAGCCCACGACGTCAAATTCTCGCTCCTGCGGCTCAAGAACATGAAGGACAACCCGTCCTTCCTGGTCGGCGACATCAAGGAGATCGTGGTGGTGAACGACACCACGGTAAAGATCGTCCTCACGGCGCCTAACGCCTCGTTCCTCGGGATCCTGGCGGGCGGTGTCACGACGGGCGTGATCGACTCGAAGACGGTCAAGGCCCACGGGGGGACCGACGCGGAGGACGCGAAGGACGTGGACAAGGCGACGGAGTGGCTCAACCAGAACTCGGCGGGATCGGGTCCCTACGTCCTCAAGGGGTGGACGAAAAACGTCGAGTTGGGGATGGAGCGGAATCCGCACTACTGGGGGCCGCGCCCCAAGTTCGCCCGTATCGTCTTCCGCCACGTGAAGAGCGGCTCCACCCAGCGAGAAATGCTGGAGCGGGGAGACGTGGACGTCGCCATGGACTTCGACCCGGACCTGGCCGCGAAGGTGAAGGGCAGCCCGAAGATCAAGATCGTCGAGGGCCTGACCTCGAATCAGATCTATCTGGGGCTGAACGTGGGCAAGGAGATCTCCAAGGAGCTCGCGGACAAGCGGGTGCGCCAGGCGATCGCCTACGCCATCGACTATGACGGGATCATCCAGGGGCTCATGCGGGGGGCCGCCGACCGTCCGCCCGGGATGATCCCGCTCGGGCTCCTCGGGGTGGACAAAGCGATGAACCGCAAGCAGGACGTCAACAAGGCGAAGGCCTTGCTGAAGGAGGCGGGCTACCCGAACGGATTCGCGGTCAGATTCACGTACTACGAGGGGCTCCTCGGGACGCCGGCCGAGGCGATTGCGGCCAAGATCCAGAGCGACCTGGCCGCCGTCGGCATCCGGGCGACGCTGGATCGCAAGGAGCGCACGGTGGCGTGGTCGGAGTACCGGGCCTCGAAGTCGGTCATGATCCTGAGCGGCTGGAGCCCCGATTACCTGGATCCCGACCCGTACGCGGATGCCTACTACAAGGCAGGGGGCGTGGTCCCCAAGCGCGTGAACTGGGAGAACAGCCGCGCGACCGAGCTGACCCTCATGGCCCGGAAGGAGCAGGACCCGAAGAAACGGGCGGCCCTCTACCGGGACATCCAGCAGATCGGCCTGGACGAGGTCCCGCACATCATGCTGCTCCAGCCGAAGAACTTCGTGGGGGTGAACCCGGCCATCAAGGGGTACGCGATCCACCCGATCTGGTTCGTCGGGCTGGAGCACCTGAGCCGCTGACCTACGCGCGCGTCTGATCGCTGACGGGCGGCGCGCCTCGGGCTTGCGGAGCCGGGGCGGCGCCGCCCGAGGTGTCCCGATCCCATGCACTTCTTTCGCTATCTGGGCCGGCGCCTGGCCCTGGCCGGTGTCAGCCTCTTCGGGATCGTCCTGGTGGCGTTCCTGGTCGCTCACATGGTGCCTGCCGACCCGCTGGCGATAGTGCTGAGCGATCAGGCCACCAAGGACCCGAGCATCCGGGCCGCCTATGTGAAGCGCTGGGGACTGGACCGGTCCCTGCCCGAGCAGTTCTTCCAGTACGTCCTGAATGTCTTCCGGGGTGACCTCGGGGAATCCTTCACGACCCGTCGGCCCGTCCTGCGCGACCTGGCCCAGCACCTGCCGGCCACCATCGAGCTCTCGCTGGCGGCGCTGGCTTTCAGTGTGCTGGTCGGGGTCCCCCTCGGCATCTGCGCCGCCGTCCGACACAACCGTGCCCCGGACCACGCAGCCCGCGTGGTCTCGCTGGCCGGGGCCGCGTCCCCGATCTTCTGGACGGGTCTCCTCGCCCTCTACCTCTTCTACTACCGGCTGGACTGGTTTCCGGGCCCCGGGCGGCTGGACCCGTACCTTCAGTATCCGCC
This sequence comes from Candidatus Rokuibacteriota bacterium, assembly GCA_044866005.1. GTDB lineage: Bacteria > Methylomirabilota > Methylomirabilia > Rokubacteriales > DASRDR01 > JBIOTN01. Next base: position 4,965 of record JBIOTN010000136.1, read on the forward strand.
TCCCCACACGGGGTTCATCTTGCTGGACAGCCTCCTGGCCGGGAACCCAGAGACGTTCCGGTCGGGACTGCGGCACCTTCTGCTCCCCGCGATGGTGCTCGGCTGGTTCATCATGGGCATCATCGCCCGCACGACCCGAGCCGCGCTCCTCGAGGTCCTCTCGGCCGACTACGTGCGCACCGCGCGGTCGAAAGGGCTCGGCGAACGGACCGTGGTGGGATGGCACGCCCTGCGCAACGCCCTGATCCCGGTCGTCACGGTCACCGGCCTCGCATTCGCGAGCGTGATGTCCGGCGCCGTCCTCACCGAGACCGTCTTCGCCTGGCCCGGGATCGGCCGGTACGCGGTGACGGCCTCGACCAACCTGGACTACCCGGCCATCCTGGGCGTGACGATCCTCACGGCGGTCATCTACATCACCGTGAACTTGGTCGTGGATGTGCTGTACGGAGTCCTCGACCCACGGATCCGAGTCCGCTGATGCCGGTCGGCGTGCACTCGGTCGCGCGCGCCACCCCGGTCGGGCTCCCGCTCGCGGTCGCGTCCCGGCGGCGTCGGCGGGGGAACCAGGCCCTGATCATCGGGGCGCTCATCGTGGGGACCTGGGCCGTGGTCGCGGTATCGGCCCCCGTCCTGGCCCCTCGGCAGCCCCTCGCGCTCGACGTGATGCAGCGCCTGCAGTCGCCGAGTTGGAGCCAGCCCTTCGGCACCGATGAGGTCGGGCGCGACATCCTGAGCCGCATCCTCCACGGGGCTCGGATCACCATCCCCACGGCGCTGGGGGTCATCATGATCGCGGGCGCGGTCGGCTGCGCGGTCGGGGCGGTGGCCGGCTACGCGGGCGGGCGCGTGGACGAGCTGCTGATGCGGATCGTGGACGTGGTCCTGGCCTTCCCGCCGATCGTGCTCGCCATGGCGATCACCGCCGCGCTGGGGCCGGGGCTCCAGCACGCCATGCTCGCGATCATCCTCGTCTGGTGGCCCGAGTTCAGCCGCCTCATGCGGGGGCAAGTCCTGGCGGTCAAGGAGAACGAGTACGTCATGGCGGCGCGCGCCCTCGGAGTGCCGTGGTACCGGATCCTGGTCGGCCACGTGTTCCCCAACGCGTTCCCTCCCATCGTGGTGAAGGGGACGCTCGACATCGGCAACGCCATCATCCTGACCGCGGCGCTCTCCTTCATCGGGCTCGGCGCCATTCCGCCCGCCCCCGAGTGGGGGGCGATGATCGCGGCCGGCCAGGCCAAGTTCGAGTACTGGTGGGTCGCCACGTTCCCGGGGCTCGCGATCCTCTCCGTCGTCCTGGGCCTGAACTTCCTCGGGGACGGTCTCCAGGACCTGTTGAACCCGCGGCTGCGCCGACGGCGGGACGCCGTGCCCCGGGGCCCCGAGCCGGTCTGAGCGGTCCGCCGGATCCCGGTGCGGCGCCGTTGCTTGCGCCCCGGGGGCCGCGCCATGTAGAGTACCTTCTTGACCGGGTATGCGAATTTCGGCCAAAGGGGAGTACGCGATCCGCGCGATGCTCGACCTCGCCATGCACCACGGCCAGGGGCTGGTCCCCATCCAGGACGTCGCCCGCCGTCAGAGCATCCCGCAACGCTACCTCGAGCAGGTCCTCCTCCTCCTCAAGCGAGCGGGCTTCCTGGGCTCCCGGCGGGGCTCCAGCGGGGGATACCGGCTGACGCGCCCGCCGGGCGAGATCTCCGTGGGCGAGGTGCTGCGCGCGATCGAGGGCGGGTTGACGCCGCTCGAGGTCGCCGGGCGAGAGTCGCGGCCCGCCCGCGAGGCCGGGCGGGACCTGGCGGAGCTCTGGGACGAGGTGGCGGAGGCCGTGGCGGCCGTGATCGACCGGACGACGTTCGGCGACCTCGCCGAGCGCGCCGCGACCCGCCGCTCGCGCAGCCGGCCGATGTACCACATCTAATCTTCTCCGGGGGCCTCGACGGCCCCCGGAGAATGCCCTCGCGGCCTGGGCCGCGGCCCTTTCGATCGATCGGCGGCCGGGACGATGTCCCGCCCGTGGCGGCGAGGGCATCGGGCCTGCCTCCTCCAAGGAGGTTTGAGTGGCGGGTGCTCCAAGAACCAGTGCGCGGGCGCGCGCGCGGGTCGCCGAGAGCGTGCTCGACCTCGTGGGCGGCACGCCCCTGGTCCGGCTGCGCCGGCTCCCGAGACCCGGGGGCGCGACGATCCTCGCCAAGCTCGAATCCGCGAACCCGGGCGGGAGCGTCAAGGACCGGATCGCGCTCGCCATGGTGGAGGATGCCGAGCGCCGCGGCCTCCTCAAGCCGGGCGCCACGCTGGTCGAGCCCACGAGCGGCAACACCGGGATCGGCCTCGCCATGGTGGCGGCCGTCAAAGGGTACCGGCTCATCCTCACGATGCCGGAGGACATGAGCCTGGAGCGCCGGCGGCTCCTGGCGCGCTTCGGCGCCGAGATCCACCTCACGCCGGCCGTCGAGGGCATGACCGGAGCCGTCCACGCGGCGCAGGAGCTCTGCCGCGCGCAGCCGGACTTCTTCATGCCCCAGCAGTTCCAGAACCCCGCCAACCCCGAGGTCCACCGGCGGACGACGGCGCTCGAGATCCTCGAGGCGACCGGCGGCCGGCTCGACGCCTTCGTCGCGGGGGTCGGCACGGGCGGCACGATCACCGGCGTCGGCGAGGTGCTGCGCGAGAAGATCGGCGACGTGCGGATCGTCGCGGTCGAGCCGGCGCGCTCCCCGGTGCTCTCCGGCGGCAAGTTCGCGGTCCACGGGATCCAGGGGATCGGCGCCTCCTTCGTCCCGGGCGTCCTGAACCGCGCGGTCCTGGACGAGATCGTGGTGGTCGCGGACGAGGACGCCGCGGCCACGGCGCTCGCCCTGACGCGCCAGGAAGGCCTGCTCGTGGGGATCTCCGCCGGGGCGAACGTGTGGGCGGCGCTCGGCGTGGCCGCGCGGCTCGGACCCGACCGGACCGTCGTCACGGTGCTCCCGGACACCGGCGAGCGCTACCTGAGCGTCAGCCTCGGCGAAGCGGACCGCTGAGGCGGGAGGTGAGCTGACATGGCGGTCACCGTGTACATCCCGACGCCCTTCCGGCGCGCGACCGTGAACCAGGCCCGCGTCGAGCTGGAGGCCTCGGACGTCAAGGCGTTGCTCGACGCGCTGGAGGGGCGGTTCGAGGGGCTGCGGGGCCTCGTGCGCAACGAGGCCGGGCAGGTGCACCACCACGTCAGCGTCTTCGTGAACGGGGAAGAGATCGGCAGCCTGCAGGGCCAGGCGACCGTGCTCCGCCCGGGCGACGAGGTCTCGATCATCCCGGCCCTGGCGGGCGGAGCCGGCGCGTGATCCTGACCGACGCGGAGCTCAAGGCGATCCGCCAGCACGCCGAGGCCGAGTACCCGGCCGAGTGCTGCGGCGTCGTCCTGGTCGGCGGGGGCCGGCCGCCGGACCGCCAGCTCTACGTCTGCCGCAACATCCAGGACGCCAAGCACGCCGAGGACCCGGCACGGTTCCCACGGACGGCCCGGGAGGCGTACTACATGCACCCCGAGGACGTCCTCGAGTGGAGCCGCAAGACCGAGCACGGCTACGCCGTCCACGTCATCTACCACTCGCACGTGGACGTCGGCGCCTACTTCTCCCAGACGGACCGGCGGAACGCCGTGCTGGAGGGCGAGCCCCTCTATCGCGAGACGACGTACGTGGTCGTCCCGGTGGACGAGGGGCGGGCGGGCGAGCCGCGGGCGTTTCGCTGGGACGCCGACGCGCGCGACTTCGTCGAGGTGCCGTTCACCGCTCCCTAGGTCTCTCGGGGCCTCGGAAGGCCCCCGACGCCCCCCGCCGTGGCGGCGGCAAAATCCGCCGCTCGGAGGCTCCGCCAGCGGCCCGACGAGCGGTCTCGAGGTTTCGCGTACGCCCAACCCGGTTGACGGCGTGGGAGGGCGCTGTTATCATCGCCCAGGCGTCGGACGTGACGCGTCGCCCACCCCGCCGCACCTGCCCAGGTTGCGGCCGTTTTCTTGAGTCGAGGACGAGCTTCGGGAGCCACTGGATGCCGCTCCGCATAAGGCTGTGGCTCGTGGGGACGACTGCCCAGGCCACTCCCGACGGTCCGCCTCGTTCCCTTCGGATCGCCGCCCGCCTCTGCCCGGGTCCCCGGTGCGCCGTCGCCGAGACCGCATGAGCGACGGGATCGACCGCCGCGGCTTCTTCCGGATCGTGGGCGTGACCTCCGCCGCCGCGGCGGCGGCCGCCTGCGGGAAGACCACGGAGGCGATCCTCCCCTACGTCGTCCCGCCGCAGCACGTCGTGCCGGGCGTCGCCACCTACTTCGCGACCGTGTGCCGGGAATGCCCGGCGGGCTGCGGCGTCCTGGCCAAGAGCCGGGAAGGACGCGTCGTCAAGCTCGAGGGGAATCCGGACCACCCGGTCAACGCGGGCGCCCTCTGCGCACGCGGGCAGGCGTCGATCCTCGGCACCTACGACCCCGACCGGGTCGCCCGGCCGGAGCGGCGGGAGGGCGGCAGCGTCACGACGCTCGCGGTGGCGGAGGCCGAGAAGCTGCTCGTCGAGCGGCTCGCGGCGGCGCGCCAGGCGGGCCCCGGCCGGATCGCCATGATCACCCAGCTCGAGACGGGGAGCCTGGGCCGCCTCATGGACGACTGGCTCAAGGCGCTGAGCGGCCGGCCTCGCGTCGCCTACGAGCCCTTCGCCGGCGAGGCCCTGCGCGCGGCGAACCGCGCCACCTTCGACATCGACGCCATCCCCTACCACGCCTTCGAGGAGGCCCGGACGGTCCTCTCGCTCGGGGCCGACTACCTCGAGACGTGGCTCTCGCCCGTCGGCTACGGGCGCGGCTTCCGCGCCGCGCGGGCGCTCCGGGACGGGAGGCGCGCGACCGTCGTCCACGTCGAGCCCCGCTACTCGATGACCGCCGCCAACGCCGACGAGTGGATCCCGAACGCGCCCGGAACGGAAGGCGTGGTGGCGCTCGCGCTGCTCCGGCTCGTGCTCGACGGCCGTCCCTCCGGGCTCCCGGGCCGGGACGCGCAGGTCCTGGCGGCCGTCGCGCGCGGCGTGGACGTCGAGGCAGCGGCGCGCGAGAGCGGCGTCCCGGCGGCGCGTCTCCGGCAGATCGCCGAACGGCTCGTGGACGGGGCGCCGAGCCTCGTGGTCGGCGGCGGCGTCGCGGTGACGGGGCCCGGGGCGACCGACGCCGCGATCGCGGTCAACCTGCTCAACTATGCGCTCGGCAACGTCGGCCGGACGGTCCGCTTCGGCCCGAACTCGACCGTCGGCCAGGCCAGCCGCTACGCGGAGCTGGCGGCGCTCACCCGCGCGATGGCGAACGGCGAGATCCAGGTGCTCGTGGTGAAGGATGCCAACCCCGTCTTCACGCTGCCGCCGAAGGCGGGATTCGCGGAGGCCCTCGCCCGGGTCCCGTTCGTCGTGAGCCTCTCGGCCCACCGGGATGAGACGACCGCGCGCGCGCACCTCGTCCTGCCGGACCTCACGCCGCTCGAGTCGTGGGGCGATTACTCGCCGCGCGAGGGTGTCGTGGGCCTCATGCAGCCCGCGATGGCCCCGGTGCCGGCGACCGGGTCGCGCCGCGAGGACGCGCTCGAGCTCGTGTTCAAGCGACCGCCGGAGGTCTTCCCGGGCGTCGAGACGAAGGCGGCGGGCGATCTGCTCCTCGACACCGGGCGCGCCCTGGTGCCGGGAGACAAGGGGCCGTTCCGGGCCAGGACGTTCGCGGATTACCTCCGTGAGACCTGGCAGGGGATCGCCAGGACGGCGGCCCCCGGCACGCCCTTCGAAACGTTCTGGGAGGAGGCCCTGCGACGAGGCGGGCTCTGGCGCGACGTCCCGGCGACGCGGGTCTCGCTGAAGGCGGGCCTCCGGCTCGGGGGCGCGGCCGGACGCCTCGAGGGTCCCGCGGACGGGCCGGCGCTGCTCCTGGTTCCGTCGTCGCGGTACTACGACGGGCGCAGCGCCAACAAGCCCTGGCTCCACGAGGCGCCGGATCCGATGACCCAGGTGGTGTACGACAGCTGGGTCGAGATCTCCCGGGACACGGCGCGCCATCTCGGGATCGAGGCCGGCGACGTGGTGCGGGTGACCTCGCCGCACGGCCGGATCGAGCTGGCGGCCTACGTCACGGAGGCGCTCCACCCCGGCGTGGTGGCGATCCCGCTCGGCCTCGGGCACACCGAGTACGGGCGCTTCGCCCGCCAAGTGGGGCAGAGCCCGCTCGGCCTCCTGCCGGCGGACCCGGACCCGGCCTCGGGGGGCGCGCGCTGGCTCGCGGTGCGGGTCGGGCTGGAGCGTATCGGCCGTCGCGCGCCGCTCGCGACGCCGGCGGGCGTGACCGAGGTGGACCACGAGCGCGAGATCGTGGAGAGCCTCGGGTTGCGGGAGGCCGTCGCGCTCGAGCGGACGGGCGCGACGCCGCACGAGGCGAACCTGCCCTCGATGTACCCCGACCTGAAGTACCCCGAGCACCGGTGGGGGATGGTCCTCGACCTCGATGCCTGTACCGGCTGTCAGGCCTGCGTCGTCGCCTGCCAGGCGGAGAACAACGTGCCGATCGTCGGGCTCGCGGACCTTCCCCGGATCCCGGCCGGGCCCAACCCGATCGCGGCGGTCGGCAAGAGCCAGATCGGCTACGGGCGCCACCTCCACTGGCTGCGGGTCGAGCGGTGGTGGGACCGCGGCCACGCCGGAAACGGCGGAGGGCAGGCGCACGCGGCGGAGCCCGCCGCCGGGGGGCTGCCCGCGGCCCGCTTCATGCCGATGCTCTGCCAGCACTGCGAGGTCGCGCCCTGCGAGCCGGTCTGTCCGGTCTTCGCGGCCTACCACACGCCGGAGGGCCTCAACGCGCAGGTGTACAACCGCTGCGTCGGCACGCGCTATTGCGGAAACAACTGTCCCTACATGGTGCGCCGGTTCAACTGGTACCGCTACGCGTGGCCCCCGACGCTGGCGCTGGCGCTCAATCCGGACGTGACGGTCCGTGACCGCGGCATCATGGAAAAGTGCACCATGTGCGTTCAGCGCATCATCGCCGGGAAGGACCGGGCGCGCGACGACGGGCGCAAGCCGAGGGACGGCGAGATCGTGACGGCGTGCCAGCAGACGTGTCCCACCCAGGCGATCGTCTTCGGCGACCTCAAGGATTCCCAGAGCCGGGTGTCGCGGCTCTCGGCCTCGCCCCGCGGCTACCACGTCCTCGGCGACCTGGGAACGCGGCCGGCGCTGACCTACCTGAAGAAGGTCGTCGCGGAACCTCCGGCGTGAGCGCCTCGGATCGATCCCGTCGTAGCGGGTCGGCCGCATGACGGCCGGAGCGCTCCCGCCTCCTCCGGAGTGATCCGGTGAGCGCGCACACCGCCCAGCCGGCGCACGCCGGCCCCATCGCGGGCCAGCCGACCTTCGCGGACGTCAACCGCGACGTCATCCGCACGCTCCAGTTCCCCTCCTCGCTCTACTTCGGCTGGATGTGCTTCGTCGCGCTCACGCTGGCGGGCGGGATCCTGGCCTGGACGATCCAGATCTACTACGGCATCGGGATGGCCGGGAAGCGCAACCCGCAGATGTGGGCGATGTACATCACGACGTTCGTGTTCTGGATCGGCATCGGCCACGCCGGCACGCTGATCTCGGCGATCCTCTACCTGTTCCGTGCGCGGTGGCGCACGTCCATCTACCGCGGCTCCGAGGCGATGACGGTCTTCGCCGTCCTGACGGCCGGACTCTTCCCGGTCATCCACCTCGGCCGGATGTGGCTCCCGTACTGGCTGATCCCGTACCCCAACCAGCGCTTCCTGTGGCCCGCTTTCCGGTCGCCGCTCCTGTGGGACGTCTTCGCCATCTCGACGTACCTGACCATCAGCGTCGTGTTCTTCTACGTCGGGCTGGTCCCGGACATCGCCGCGCTGCGCGATGCCGCCGCCGGCCTGAAGCGCCGCATCTACGGCCTCCTGGCGCTGGGCTGGCAGGGAACGGATCGGGAGTGGCGACACTACCGACGCGCGTACGGCCTCCTGGCGGCCCTGGCCACGCCGCTCGTGGTATCGGTCCACAGCGTGGTGTCCTGGGACTTCGCGATGGCGCTCCTGCCCGGCTGGCACTCGACCCTCTTCGCCCCCTTCTTCGTGGACGGCGCCATCTTCTCGGGCTTCGCCATGGTGCTCGTGCTCCTCATTCCGATGCGGTACTACTTCGACCTCTATCGCTACATCACCGATCGGCATCTGGACTCCATGGCGAAGCTCCTGCTGGTGACGAGCCTCGTGCTGACCTACTTCTACGCCTGCGAAGGCTTCACGTCCTGGTACAGCGGCGAGCGCGCGGAGCGCGCCTCCTACCTGTTCAAGTGGGTAGGCGTCTACGCGCCGTGGTGGTGGCTCCAGATCTTCTGCAACAGCGTCGCGCCGCTGGTGTTCTTCTGGCGCCGGGCGCGCGTCCACGTCCCCACCCTCTACGTGGTCTCGATCCTCGTGCTCGTGGGGATGTGGTTCGAGCGGTTCAACATCATCGTCCCGGGGCTCGGGCACGGCTTCTACCCGTACACCTTCGGCTCCTACGTGCCGACGCCGGTGGACTCGATGATCATCATCGGGAGCTTTGCCTGGTTCTTCATCCTCTTCCTGGCGTTCATCAAGGTGTTGCCCTCGGTCTCCATCGTCGAGGTGAAGGAGGTCATCCCGCACCCCACGCGGGGAGGCGCTCACTGAGATGGGGAGCCCCATCCTCGGCGTGTTCGCGCACGTGGACAGCACCGTCCAGGCCATCCGGGAGCTGCGCGGCAGGGGCTTCCAGGACATCGCGACCTACACCCCGGTCCCCCTGGAAGAGGTCGAGGAGGCCCTGACCGGGCATAGCCTGCCCTTGAGCCCGGTGCGCCTCTTCACCCTCGTCGGCGCCCTGACGGGGACCGTCAGCGGGTTCGCGCTGACCATCTGGTCCTCCCTCAAGTGGAACCTCGTGGTGGGCGGAAAGCCGATCGTCTCGATCCCGCCCTACGTCATCATCGCCTTCGAGCTGACCATCCTCCTGGGCGGCCTCTGCACCTTCCTGGGCCTCCTGGTCCTCGCCCGGATCCCGCGCCTGTCCCCGTCGCCGCGGTACGATCCCCGATTCACCGCCGACCGCTTCGGCGTCGAGATCCGGTGCGCGCCCGAGGCGGTGCCGACCGTGACCGAGATCCTGCGGCGCGCCGGCGCCGAGGAGGTCCGGGCGTGAAGTGGCTCTTTCTCGTCTGCCTGCTCGTGGTGTTCGGCGCAGGCGGTCTCATGGGCCTCCTGGTCGGCTACCGCTGGATGACCAGCATGCAGGCCGACGTCAAGGTCGTGCCGGGCGAGATGCCGCTCGGGCAGCCGCCCGGCACCGTGCCCCGGACGGGTGGGGAGCTGGTGCCGGCGCTGCCGGTGGCCGCGCTGCACGCCGCGTACGAGAAGCGGCCGAATCCCGTCCCCCGCTCACCCCAGTCGGTGGGGCGCGGCGAGGCGCTCTTCCGGATCTACTGCACCCCGTGCCACGGTGCGGGCGGCAAGGGCGACGGCCCGGTGATCCCCCGCTTCATCCCCCCGCCCGACCTCACCGGCGCCCAGATCCAGGGCCGGACCGACGGCCACCTCTCCGCCTACATCGGCTACGGCGGGGCGATCATGCCCGCCTACGGCGAGGCGCTGTCGGTGTCGGAGCGCTGGGACCTCGTGAACTACGTCCGGACGCTCGCCCGGAGGTAGGCCCGCGTGGCGACGCCCGAGTCCCGCGACGTCCTCGCCGCGCCGCCCGGCCCCGCGCGCCTGCCCCTGGTGGTGCTCGCCGCGCTGGTCGGCCTCGGGGCCCTCGCCTTCCTGCTCGGCATCTGGGGCGGGCGCGCGCCACGGACGTGGGCGGCATTCCTGGTGAACCTCCTCTTCTGGTCCGGGCTGTCGGCCGCGGGGCCGGCGATCGCCGGCATCTTCGAGCTGACCGAGGCCCGGTGGGCGGGCGGGCTCCGGCGGATCGCCACCACGACGGTGGCCTTCATGCCGGTCTCGTTCTTCCTGTTCCTCGTCCTGCTGGCGGCGCTCCGCGTCCTCTACCCCTGGGTCACGGAGCCGATCCCGGAAAAGGCGCTGTGGCTGAACGCCCCCTTCCTGGTCCTGCGGATCGGGCTCGGGCTCGCGGTCCTCTACTGGGTGAGCATCCTCTTCGCCCGCGCAGTCCACGCCTCGCCGGCCGGCGCCGCCGAGGAGCCGGGACGCGCCCGGCGGGCCCGCCTGGCCGTCACGATGCTCTTCCTCTTCGTCGTGGTGTTCTCGCTCTTCGGCTTCGACCTCGTCATGTCGCTGGACCCGCACTGGTACAGCGGCCTGCTCGGCGGCTACTTCGTGGTCGGCACGCTCTACTCGGGCTTCACCTTCCTCGTGCTGCTGATCGGGCTCTTGAGCTTCGGACGGCCGGGGTGGGTGCTGCCGCCCGGCGAGGTCCAGGACCTCGCCAAGCTGGTCTTCGCGACCTCGATCCTGTGGATGTACTTCTTCTGGTCTCAATACCTGGTCATCTGGTACGGCAACGTGCCGGTGGAGACACGCTTCGTCCTCACGCGGTTCTTCCAGGACCCGTGGCGCGTGCTCGCGCTCACGGCCTTCTTCGTCGGCTGGCTGCTCCCGTTCTCGTACCTGCTCGTCCGCTTGACCGGACGGCCGCCGCAAAGCCATCGGCTCCTCGTGGGCGTGTGCTCCCTGATCCTGCTCGCGCTCTTCCTCGAGCGCACGGTGCTCGTCTTTCCCTCGGTGCTGCGCGCGCCAGTGTTCCCCTACGGGTTGATCGAGATCCTGATCACGCTCGGGTTCGGCGCGCTGTTCGTCCTCTCCTACCTCATCTTCGTGCCGCGCTTCGGGCTCGTGTCGCGGGCCGGGGCCTGAGACCCGGCCCGGCGGCGTGGTCCGGCCGCGGCAGGCGTCGGTTGCCCGGGCGGAGGCCGGGCGGTAGACTGTCGCTCGGGCCATGCTGTCGGTCGAAGAAGCGCTCGCGCGCGTCCTGGACGCGATCCCGGTGCTCGGCGCGGAGACGGTCGAGCTCGCCGCCGCGCTCGGCCGGGTCGTCGCGACACCGGTGGTGGCGGGACGCGACCTGCCGCCCTGGGACAATTCGTCGATGGACGGCTACGCGCTGCGCGGCCGGGACACGGCGGGCGCCACGGCGGAGCAGCCACGCCGCCTTCGCCTCCTGGGCGCGGTCCCGGCCGGCGCCGTGGCGGAACGCCCGGTCGGCCCGGGTGAGGCATACCGGATCCTGACCGGCGCGCCGATGCCGCCCGGCGCCGACGCCGTGATCCCGCAGGAGGACGTCCGCCGCGAGGCCGACACGCTCGTGGTGCCGCGGCCGGTCGACCCGGGCGCCTTCGTGAGGCCCCGGGGCGAGGACATCCGCGCGGGCGACGGGGTGCTCCCGCCCGGGACGCCGCTCGGCCCCGCGGCGCTCGGCGTCCTGGCGGCGCTCGGGCGGCCGCTGGTCCGCGTCTACCAGCGCCCGCGGGTGGCGATCCTCTCCACGGGCGACGAGCTGGTCGACCTCGACACGGTGCCCGGGCCCGGCCAGATCCCGAACTCCAACACCTACACGCTCTCGGCCCAGGTCCAGGAGGCGGGCGGCATCCCGCTGAGCCTCGGCATCGCGCGGGACAGCCGCGAGGACCTCGAGGAGCACTTCCGCTGGGGCCTCGGCGCGGACGTCCTGGTCTCGTCGGCCGGCGTCTCGGTGGGCGACCACGACTTCGTCCGGGAGGTGATGGAGAAGCTCGGGGCGGAGCTGGACTTCTGGAAGGTCGCGATGCGGCCCGGCAAGCCGCTGACCTTCGGCCGGCTCGCCGGCCGGCCGTTCTTCGGGCTCCCCGGCAACCCCGTCTCCTCCATGGTGACCTTCGAGCTGTTCGTCCGGCCCGCGCTCCGGCGGATGGGCGGCCACCGCCGCCTCTTCCGCCCCCGCGTCGTCGCGCGCGCGCTCGAGCCGCTCGACAACCCGGGACCCCGGCGCGGCTACCTCCGCGTCCGCCTCGGGGAGGAGGCCGGCGGGTTCACCGTCCGCGCGACGGGCGAGCAGGGCTCCGGCATCCTGCGCTCGATGCTGCTCGCGGACGGGCTGGCCGTGGTTCCGCCCGATACCCGGGTGGGGCCCGGCCAGGATGTCGAGGTCATCCTTCTTCGCAACGACGGTGGGGCAACCGACGATCGCAGTTGACGATCCGACCTCGCCAGACCACACGACAGGGATCGGTCGTCGGCCCCGGGGGCCAGAACCGTGTCGGGACTCACTCGGCGAGACGTCCTCCGCGGCCTGACGCTGGGCGGCGCGGCCGCCCTCTGGCCGGCCACGCGGGGCCTCGCCGCGCCCCGGGGCGCGGGGGACCCCCTCCATCGGGTCCAGATCGACGCGCCGATCCTCGCCGACGACCCGGTCGCGGTGCCGCTCACGATCGCCGTGGACCACCCGATGGCGCCCGACCACTACATCCGCCGGCTGGAGGTGACGCTCGCGACGGACCCGGTGCCGCGCAAGGGCGTCTTCCTCTTCACGCCGGCGAGCGGCCGGCCGTCGGTCGCCTACCAGATGCGGTCCGGCCAGGGCGGGGAGCTGACCGTGGTCGGCGAGTGCACGCGCCACGGCCGGTTCGAGGCGACGCACACCGTGCGCGTGGCGCCGGGCGGCTGCGCGGTGCCGGCCGGCGGCCCGGGGCGCGAGCGGGGCGGGACGCCGACCCTCCGGACCGAAGGGCGCGTGCGCCCCGGTCAGGTCGTCCCCGTTTGGGCGTCGCTCCGGCACGCGTCGCACACGGGCCTGGTCGAGCGGAAGGGGACGTTCGTCCAGGAGCGGCCGGCCTTCTACGTGGAGCGCCTGGCGGTCTTCCTCGACGGCGAGCGGGTGAGCGAGTTCCTGATGACGCCGGCCGTCAGCCCCGATCCCAAGGTCCGCTTCTTCGTGAGGGCAGAGCCCGGCAAGACGCTACGGGTCGTCTTCGGGAACAACCGGGGCGAGCAGTGGGAAGCGAGTCAGCGACTGGGATGACCACGCGCGCGGGCGTCGGATCGCCCGGGAGGGAGGGCACGATCATGGGGCTGAGTCGGCGTGAATTTCTCAGAGCGGCAGGGGTCGGCGGCGCGGCGGCCGCCACGCTGGGCGGGACGAGCCTGGGCCGGCCCGCCTCCGGGCTGGCGCAGATGCTGCCGCGGTCGGGCGGCAAGCGGCTCGTCGTCGTGGGCGCCGGGTTCGGCGGGAACCTCGCGGCGCTCACGGTCAAGAAGCTCGTGCCCGACGCCGAGGTCGTCATCCTGGAGCGCGCCCCGTTCTTCATCTCCTGCCCGGCGACCCTGGAGTACGTGTTCGGGCTGACCTCGCTCGACACGATCACGTTCGGCTACTCGCCCCTCGTCGCCAAGGGCATCAAGGTGATCCGCACGGAGGTGCTCGCGATCGAGCCGGACCGGAAGCGGGTCGTCGCCGCGCAGGGCGCGATCGACTACGATCAGCTGCTCCTCGCGACGGGGATCCGGCTCGCCTACGAGGACGTCCCCGGCCTCCCCGAGGCCTACCACCTGAACGCGAGCATCTACGACAAGGCGACGCCGATCATCGACACGCGCCACAGGATCGACGCCTTCCAGGGCGGGACCGTCGTGCTGAACTCGCCGGCCGTGCCCTACAAGTGCCCGCCCGGGCCCTACGAGTACGCGCTCCTCTGGGCGGAACGCGTGAAGAAGAAGAATCTCCCGGCCAAGGTCGTGCTGCTCGACGCCAAGCCGAATCCCATCCCGCCCCCGAACGCTCAGGCCTTCCTGGACGCGATGGCCGCGCAGAAGGACGTCCTCGAATACCGGCCGCAGACGAAGCTCACGGGGGTGGACGCCGAGAAGAAGGTGGTCCGGACGGACGCGGGTGACCTGGCCTTCGACTTTCTCAGCGTCATCCCGCCCAACCGGGCGGCCGGCTTCATCAAGGAAGCCGGGCTGGGGAACGTCTTCGCCGAGGTGGATCCGGTCACCTTCCGCTCGACCAAGAATCCCGCGGTCTACGCGGTCGGGGACGCCGCACAGACACCCTACGCCAAGAGCGCGTACACGGCCGCGGTCACCGGAAAGATCGTGGGCACCTACGTGGCCAAGGCCATGGGCGCCACCGTGCCGGACCCGGCGCCGCCGCACAACATCTGCTACCCCTACACGGCGAGCGAGCAGGCCTTCCTCACGCGCGCCGACTGGAGCTACGAGAGGGCGCCCGATGGGAAGCTCGAGGTCAAGACCAAGGTCACGGTGGACAACACGCCGAAGCCGTCGTTCGCGGTGATCAGGAAGGAGTGGGAGCGGGGGTTGTGGCGCGAGATGTTCGGCAGCTGAGCGCCGGCCCGATGCCCGTCGCATCCCCGCGTCCTCGGCCCGGCGGGCGCGGCCGATACGCGTCGCCTGACGTGGTCCTCGCCAGGCTCGCCTCTCCACCGCGCTACGGGTCGGTGGGCGAGGCCCCGGGATGAGGCGGAGGGCGTTCGTGGCCGGGTGTGGGGCGCTGGCGGGCCTTGCCGCGCTGGCCGGGCGGGGTCCGCGGCCGGCCGCGGGCGCCCTCCACTCAGGCCGGCGCGTCCAGCTCGTTCGCGAGGATGGCACGCCGTGGCGGGGAGCGGCGGTCGTGCCCCACCGCACGTACGTGTTCCACTACCCCTACGAGAGCACGCCGTGCTTCCTGCTCGATCTCGGCCGTCCGGTGCCCGGCGCCGAAGTCTCGGCCGCGGGCGGCGCCGCCTATGGCTGGTCCGGCGGCGTGGGAGCGTCGCGCTCCATCGTGGCCTACGCGGCCATCTGCTCCCACACCTATACGCATCCCACGCGGGAGAACGCGCTGATCCGGTACTACGCCCCGGGCGAGCCGGCCACGCTGGCCGCGCGTGGCGCCGTCATCACCTGCTGCACGCACGGGAGCGCCTTCGACCCAGGCCAGGCCGCGGTGCCGCTCACGCCGCCGGCGGAGCTCCCGCTCGCCGCGATCGCGCTCGAGTGGGACGCGTCGGCCGACACCTTCCACGCCGTCGGCGTCGTGGGCCGACCGGTTTTCGAGGAGTTCTTCAAGGCGTTCGCGGGGAAGAGCCGCCGGGAGGTCGGGCCAGTCGCCCCGGTCCGAGAGCTCGACCGCTACTCGCGCGCCGTGCTCTCCTGCTGAGTCCGATTCGAGGGGGGTCTCGAGTCGAGGGGTCTCGCGCTGCGCCCGTTGATCAGACTGAGGGAGCGGCGCCGAAGGTCAGCGTCGTCGCGTCAGGCGGCGGCGTGGCGCCAGCGGATCCTCTCGAGCTCGGCGCCCAGCTGGGCGAGGTCGAAGGGCTTGCTGAGGTAGCCGTCGAATCCCGCTTCCCGCGTCCGGCGCTGGTCGGCGAGACCCGAGTACGCCGAGACAGCGATGGCCGGGACCCGGGCGGTCCGCGCGTCCTGGCGGAACCGGCTGATGAACCCGTAGCCATCCAGGCGCGGCATCCGCAGGTCGCAGAGCACGAGATCGACCGACTCGGTGGCCACCACGTCGAGCGCCTCCTGCCCGTCCTGCGCGAGCAGGACGCGCGCGCCGAACCGCTCGAGGAGCAGCTGGATGACCTCCCGGACGTCCTGACTGTCCTCGACGACGAGGACCGTCGCCCCGGAAAGCGACCCGAGCCACGCGAGCCCCGGCGCCGGCCTGGTCCCCGACTCGCTCGCCGGGGACTTCGCGATGCCCCTGCCGGCGGAGCCGAGGCCTCTTCGGTTACGGCGTCGGCGCGCGGGAGCCCCGGGCGATCGACGTGTCTCGGTCAGCAGGGCCTCCAGAAAACCCGACATTACCCCCACTACCTCCACCCTAGCAGGCGCGGCGGCCAGAGCAAGGCGTGCAAAGCCTTAGAGCCGACACTCGATGCCCTCGGAGCGGGCGCCCCCCCCTCCAACCCCGGTCACCGGCTCGGGCGCAGGAACATCACCCAGAGCGCCAGCCAGCCGCCGGCGAGCATCGCCGCGAAGGCGGTGAGGCTGCCGAGCGCGAGCGTCGCGGCGTTGGTCAGCCCCTGGGTGATGTTGCAGCCCCCCGCGATCAGGGCCCCGACGCCCATGACGAGCCCGCCCGTGAACAGCTGCACCGCGGTGAAGCCGGGCGGGATCTTCCACGCGAACTCCCCGGCACGCCAGGCGGCGACGGCGGCGCCCAGCGGCACCCCGGCGAGGAGCACCATGCTCCACGTGACGCGGTTCGGGAACCAGACCAGCGGGTAGGTGAGGAGGTGACCGGTGTTGGCGGCGAAGGTGATGCCGGTCGGCGTGCCGCCGTACGACGACAGGCTCCAGCCCAGCGCGATGATCAGGCCCATGCTGCTTCCCGTCGTCGGCCATCGCCACTTGCCGTGTTCCGGCTCGGCGCCGCCCCGCGCCAGCCAGGCCCCGGCCGGAAGCGCGATCGCGGCGATGAGGAGCCAGGGATTGACGTGGAGGAGCGCGTAGAGGGTCGCCGGCTGGTCGCCCAGGAGCACCTCGTGCGCCTGCAGGGTCTGGCGGACGGGCGCCAGGATGCCGACGTTCGTGGCCGAGGCCCCCAGGGCGAAGCCGAAGAGCACGACCCAGGCGCCGAGCGCGCCCTCGCCGACCCGGTACCACGTGCTGCCCGAGCACCCGCCGCTCAGGATCATCCCGATGCCGAAGATGAAGCCGCCCACGAGGTTCGCCACCCAGTGGAACGGCCGGATGGGCAGCTCCTCCAGGCCGACCGCGGGCACGATGCCGCCGGCGAGGGCGAGGAGGTGTGTCCCGACGATCGCGACGAGAAGCGCCAGCACGTAAGCGCGCGCGATCGAGCTGTCGCCCATGAGGACCGCATTGGAGAGGGCGCGGGTCAGGCAGAAGCCGCCGCGCTGCGCCGCGTAGCCGAAGCCGAACCCGGTGACGAGCGCGGTCGCCGCCATCAGGGCGAAGGAGGGGTCCACCGCGCCGATCCTAGCGCCCTCCCGCGTCCCCCGCAAGCGGGGGCCGCGGCGTCGCGGCGCTTCACCGCGACATCCATGGGGCGAGCTGGACGGCGTGGGCGATCATGCGGAGTCCCACGAGCGCGAGGAGACCCGAGAGGACCTGGCGGATGAGCAGCGGGCTGGCCCTCAGGGAGGCGCGGGCGCCGACCTGCGCGCCGAGGAGGATGCCGGCGCCCATGAGCGCGGCCGTGGCGATCCGGACGTGGCCGAGGCCGAGGAAGGTCGTGGCGCCGACGAACGCGGAGAGGCTGAGCACGAAATGGGAGGTGGCGGTGGCGATGTGCACCGGCAGACCGAGGACCATGATGAGGAAGGGCACGTGGATGATCCCGCCGCCGATCCCGAACATGCTCGAGAACGCGCCGACGAGGAAGCTGACGACCACGCCCTTCCAGACGTCGACCTGGTAGAGGTACGACTCGCCCGTCGCGTCGACGATCGACCGAACGCGCGCCCGGCGCGAGGGCCCGGCGGTCTTGCCGACGAGCAGCAGGGCGCCGATCGCGATCAGGGCGAGGCCGAACGCCAGGCTGAAAAGGTAGGAGGAGAGCGCCCGCGTCAGGTACGCGCCGACGATCGCCCCGGGGACGGTCGCCGCGGCGAACTTCCAGCCGAGCGACAGATCCACCCGGCGCTGGCGGAGATAGGCGACCGTGCCGGACAGCGCGTTGAGGAAGACGAGCGTGAGGGAGGTCCCCACCGCGTCCGGCGGCGTGAACTGGTAGACCAGGACGAAGAGCGGCACGAGGAGAAAGCCGCCGCCCGCTCCCACGAGCGTACCGAAGGCGCCGACCGCGAGCCCGACCGCGACGAGGACGGCGCTGGCCAGCACGTTGAGATTCTATCCCGGCGCGGTCGCCGCGCCGACCGGCTTGTGACCCGCAGCCAGCCCGGCTATACTCGACGGCACGGTGCTGCCGGTCGGCGTCCCGGACTCCATCGTGATCGTCCTCCGTGATCGTCCTCCACGGTCCTTCCGGCTGCGCGGCCCCCGCTCGGTGATCCGACCGTCGCCGCCGCTCGGGTCCTGCCGGCCCCGGGGCGGGGAGCGGGCGCGCGGCCGCGTCCCGGGATGGCCCGGCCGCCACGGAGGCTAGGTGCCCGAGCCGATCATCGTCTTCCGCCAGGTCAACAAGTGGTTCGGGAAGCTCCACGTCCTCAAGGACATCGACCTGACGGTCGGACGGGGAGAGGTCCTGGTCGTGTGCGGGCCGAGCGGCTCGGGCAAGAGCACCCTCATCCGCTGCATCAACCGGCTCGAGCCGATCCAGTCCGGTCAGCTCGTCGTCGACGGCCAGGACGTGACCGCGCCGGGCGTCGACCTGCCGAAGCTGCGGGCCGAGATCGGCATGGTGTTCCAGCAATTCAACCTCTACCCGCACATGACCGCGCTCGAGAACGTGACGCTCGCCCCGGTCCGGGTGCGGGGGCTGAGTCGCGCCGAGGCCGAACGGATCGCCATGGACCTGCTGCAGAAGGTGGACATCCCCGACAAGGCCCACGCGTACCCCGCGCAGCTGTCCGGTGGCCAGCAGCAGCGCGTCGCGATCGCTCGCGCGCTGGCGATGCAGCCGAAGATCATGCTGTTCGACGAGCCGACGTCCGCCCTGGACCCCGAGATGATCAACGAGGTGCTGGACGTCATGGTCGCGCTGGCCCGCGAGGGGATGACGATGCTCGTGGTCACGCACGAGATGGGCTTCGCGCGGAAGGTCGCGCACCGGATCATCTTCATGGACGAGGGCCGGATCGTGGAGGAAGGCCCGCCGGAGGCCTTCTTCGCCCGGCCCCGGAG
Source organism: Candidatus Rokuibacteriota bacterium (assembly GCA_044866005.1). GTDB lineage: Bacteria > Methylomirabilota > Methylomirabilia > Rokubacteriales > DASRDR01 > JBIOTN01. The sequence continues at coordinate 23,755 of JBIOTN010000136.1, forward strand.
CGAGCGGACGCGGCTGTTCCTCTCGAAGATCCTCGTCCATTGAGCCGCGAGGCGCGACCGTCCCCGTGGCGGACGCGCGGTGGCACGCCAAGAAAGGAGCCCCGACCATGCGGAGCACCCTGACACGCGGACGAGCGGCGGCGGCCGCCGTCCTGGCCCTCTCACTCCTGCTCGCCGGCGTCGCGCCGGCCTGGGCCGAGACGACCCTGGAGAAGATCGGGCGCACCGGCACCTTCGTCGTCGGCACCCGGACGGGGTCGCCGCCCTTCGGCTTCATCGACAAGAACAACATTTGGGGCGGCTTCTCGGTGGACCTCGCGAGGATGGTCCACGCCAACATCGAGAAGAAGCTCGGGAAGCAGGTGAAGTTCGAGCTCAAGGAGTCGACACCGGCGACCCGTATCCCGCTGCTCACGAGCGGCGCCGTGGACCTGATCGCCGGCACGATGACCATCACGCGGGCCCGGCGGGAGAGCCTGGACTTCAGCGCGGTCTTCTTCGTGACCGGCGCCCAGTTCCTCGTCAAGAAGGGCGGCCCGATCCGGGGCGTCCGCGACATCGGGGGGAAGCGTATCGGCGCGCAGCAGGGGTCCACGAACGAGAAGGTGCTCCGCGAGAAGCACCCCCAGGCGCAGCTCGTGGTCTTCCCCGATCAGCCGGCCGCGTTCACCGCGCTGGCGCAGGGGAAGATCGACGCCTACACGAACGACGGCGTCCAGCTCGCAGGGCTCAAGGCCAAGGCGCCGAACCCGGCGGAGTGGGACGTCGTCGGGGAGTTCTACACCTACGAGCCGTACGGGATGGCCATGCGGAAGAACGACTCGGACTTCCGGAACGTGGTCGACTTCACGCTCATGGAGGCGATCGAGAGCGGGGAGTACCAGAAGCTCTACGACAAGTGGTTCGGGCCACGGGGCGAGGTGCCCTACCCGCTGTCCGAGACCGCGCAGGTCTTCCTCCAGATGCAGGTGATCCCCCGCTAGGGAGCATCCTCCCCGGGGGGAGGCAGGCCCGAGCCGTTCGGCCGCGCAGGACAGCCGAACGGCCCGGCTCCGCCGGGAGGGCCGTCGGAAGGGGGGCGGAGCCCCCCTCCGAGCAGATGCAGTACCAGTTCCAGTGGAGCATCCTCTGGACGGGCCAGTACGGGCGCTGGCTCCTCCAGGGGGTCCTCACGACGCTCGAGATCTCGGCGCTCGCCTGGCTGCTCTCCGCGGCGCTCGGCGGCCTGTTCGGGGCGTTGCGGACCACGCCGGTGGCGCCGCTGCGCGCCGCGGCCGCGGCGTACGTGGAATTCTTCCGCAACGTCCCCCTCCTGGTCTGGATGTTCTTCTGGTACTTCGGCGTCCCGCAGGCCCTGCCGGCCGAGGCCCAGGACTGGCTGAACCGCCACGGCGGGGAATTCGTCGCGGCCGTGGCGGCGCTGGGCGTCTACCACGGCGCCCGGCTCGCCGAGGTCGTGCGCGCGGGCCTCCAGTCGATCCCGCCGACTCAGCTCGAGGCGGCGCTCTCGACCGGCCTCACGCACCTCCAGGCGTACCGCTTGGTCCTCGTGCCGATCGCCCTCCGGCTCATCGTCCCGCCGGTCACGAACGAGTCGCTGAACCTGCTCAAGAACTCCTCGCTCGCGCTCACGATCAGCGTGGCCGAGGTGACCTTCCAGACCCGGCAGATCGAGGCGTACACCGCGAGGGGGTTCGAGGCGATCACGGCCGGGACGCTCATCTACCTGGTGCTGTGCCTCCTGCTCGCCTCGTTGATGGGCCGGGTCGAGCGGCGGCTGGCGATTCCGGGCCTGATCGTGCGCACGGCGGGAGCCGAGCATTGAGCGCCGCGGCGTTCCCGTGCGCCGTCTGGCTACCGTCGCCCCGGGTGGCGCCGGCGACAGGACCCGCGGCGGCCTCCGCGGCGACGGGCAGCCGGGCGAGGGGACCGGCGGCGGTCGGATGCGGCTGGGCGGACGGCGGCGGCGCGGGGCGATGAGCTTCGACTTCGGCGTGATCGCCCACAACCTGCGCTTCCTCCTCCTCCAGGGCCTCCTCGGCCTCGGCGCCTTCGGGGGCGGCACGCTCCCCCTCGCGGCCCCCGCGATCGTGCTGGGCTTCGTCCTGGGCGTCGCGGTCGCGCTGGGACGGCTGTCCCGCCTCGCCGTCGTCTACTACCCGGCGACGCTCTACGTCCAGCTCATCCGGGGCGTGCCGCTGGTCATGGTGATCTTCTGGTTCTGGTTCTTCATCCCCCTCGCCTTCGGCGTGCCGCTTCCCCAGTACTGGGTGGCGCTGATCGCCTTCGTCGTCTTCGAGGCGGCGTACCTGGGCGAGATCATCCGGGCGGGGATCCAGTCGGTGCCCCGCGGCCAGGTGGAGGCGGCGCGGGCGACCGGTCTCGGCTATCTGCCGGTCATGCGCTACGTGGTGCTCCCGCAGGCCGTCCGGAACATGCTGCCCTCGCTCGTGACCCAGTTCATCATCCTCTTCAAGGACACGTCGCTCGCCTCGATCATCGGGTACATGGACCTGACGAAGGCGGCGCAGACGGTGAACCAGCGGGAGATCCGGCCGTTCGAGCTCTACCTCTTCATCGCGGTCGTCTACTGGGTCTTCACGTACGGCATGTCGCGCCTGAGCCGCGCCCTGGAGGCGCGGATGCGTCCGGACCGGTCGGCGCGCGCGGCGGCGCCGGCGCGGATCGCGGCGTCCGGTTGACCGCTAACTGGGCGCAATACTTGACAACGGTTCGGAGCTGGTGCTACGGTGCCGCCGAGCGTTCGCGTGAGGCTCAGCACGGGGAGGGGCAGCCGGAGCATGCGGAGCGGCAACCGGGCGACGTGGCGGCGGCGCGTGGCGCCGGCGGCACTCGTCCTCCTCGCGCTGACGGGCTGCGCGAGCTCGAGCGCCGTCAAGAAAGTCTCCGAAGATTCCCGCCTCGCCGACCTGCGGCTCATGGAACTCAACCGGAGCAGCGAGGAGCTCCGCAAGGAGCTGGCCGCGATCCGGACCGAGATCGACGTCGTGCGGGCCGAGATGGAGAGCCTCCGGCAGCGGGAGGAGATGCGGCGCCGCGAGGCGCTGGAGCCGCTCGACAAGCGCCTGGCGACGACGGAGAAGCGGCTCGACGGGCTCGCCGGGACCATCCGCGGGGTGGAGATGTCCGTCGGGGGTCTCGCCGATCAGGTCGCGCGCATGGAGGCGGTCCCCGGCACGGCGACGACGCGGCGCGACGGCCGGGCGTCGAAGGGCGGCGCCAGGGCGCCGGCCCCCCCGCTCTCGGCCGATGAGCTCTTCACGCGGGCCATGGAGAGCTTCAAGCAAGGCGAGTTGGGGCAGGCGGTGCTGGACTTCGAGGAGGTCGTCGCGAAGTATCCCGCGCATGCGCTCGCCGGGTCCGCGCAGTTCTGGATCGGCGAGGCCTACTACAATGCCCGCGAGTACCAGCACGCCACCGTGGAGTACCGGAAGGCCGTCGACGTGGCCCCCCGGGGCGAGAAGGCCCCCGATGCGCTGTTCAAGCTCGGGCTCGCGCACCGCGCGTTGAAGCGTCCCGATCGGGCGCGCGAGGTCTGGACACAGCTCCTGCGCGACTTCCCCCAGAGCGATGCGGCCCAGAAGGCGCGCACCGCGCTGCGCGAGGCGTCGCGCGCCGCCAAGCCCGGCGCCTCGGCCGACCGGTAATCGCCCCGCCGACCGCCGCGGCGGTCGGCGGATCGCCTCCAACGTGGCGGATTCGTTCGCGATCCATGCTCCCGCCATCGGCCCGGGCGCGGCCCGTTTTCTTGACTGCCCTCCGGGCGCCCGTATACTATGGCGGCTACTTTTCGGCTCGCCCTCCGAGCCGATGGCCTTGAAACGTGGTGTATGGTGAATGAGAGATGGATGATCGCTGGATGTGGGTCGCGCTCGCGCTGGTGCCGGAGGTCGGATGGAACGCGCGCCGCTACCACGAGCTGCTCGGCATCGGGCAGCCCGCGGCGGTGTTCCGCGCCTCGCAGCGCGCGCTCGCGACGCGAGTGGGGGACGAGCTGGCCGCCGCGGTGAAGGCGTTCGATGCGATGGGCACGGCGGAGCGACAGCACGCGGCTGCGCAGGCGGCCGGCGCGCGGCTCGTCACGCTGCAGGACGCGGAGTATCCCGCCGGGCTCAAGAATGTCCCGCTGCCCCCGCCCTTCCTCTTCGTGCGGGGCGCGCTGGCGCGGGAGGACTCGCTCGCGGTCGCGGTCGTGGGCTCCCGCCGCGCCAGCCCGTACGGGGCCCGGACCGCCGAGCGCCTCGCGGAAGACCTCGCCGCGCGCGGCGTCGCGGTCGTGAGCGGCCTCGCGCGCGGCGTGGATACCGCGGCCCACCGGGGCGCGCTCGGCGCCGGCGGCCGAACGCTCGCCGTCCTCGGTTCCGGCCTGGACGTGGTCTATCCGCCCGAGAACGGGCCGCTGGCGCGGCGGATCGCGGAGAGCGGCGCGCTCGTCTCGCAGTTTCCCATGGGCACGCGGCCGCTCCCGCAACACTTCCCGATCCGGAACCGGGTCATCGCCGGTGTCGCGCTCGGCACGGTGGTCGTCGAGGCGAGCGAGCGGAGCGGCGCCCTGATCACGGCACGGCTCGCCGGTGAGCTCGGCCGCGAGGTCTACGCGGTCCCGGGGAACGTCTCGTCGGCGACGAGCGACGGCACGAACCGGCTGATCCAGGACGGCGCGAAGCTCGTCCGCGACTGGCAGGACGTCGTCGCCGAGTGGCCGGAGGTGTGGCGCCGGGCCCTCAAGCCCGTCGCCGCCGCTCCCGCCGCGAGCGCCGACGCCGCGCCTCGAGGGCCCGACGCCCGGCTCCTCCCGCTGCTGGGAGACGAGCCCCTCCCCATCGACGGGGTCGTCGAGCGGACGGGCCTCCCCGCGGCCGACGTCGCGGCCTCGCTCATGTCACTCGAGCTGCGCGGGCTCGTGCGCCAGGTGCCCGGCCAGGGCTACGTGCGAAAGTAAGCGGGCATGGCCACGCGTCGCGCCCTCGTCGTCGTCGAGTCGCCCACGAAGGTCAAGACGATCCAGAAGTATCTGGACAAGAGCTTCGTGGTGAAGGCGTCCCTCGGCCACGTGAAGGATCTGCCCTCGAACAAGCTCGGCGTGGACGTGGAGAAGAACTTCAAGCCCCACTACGTCCCGCTGCGGGCGAAGGCGAAGGTCCTCCAGGAGCTGAAGAAGGCGGCGGAGCGCGCCCAGGCCCTCTACGTGGCCACCGACCCCGACCGCGAAGGCGAGGCCATCGGCTGGCACGTCGCGCAGGAGACGCGCTTCCCGCACGATCGCGTCCACCGCGTCCTCTTCAACGAGATCACCGAGAAGGCGGTGAAGGCCGCCTTCCGGCAGCCCGGGAAGATCGACCAGAAGAAGGTGGACGCCCAGCAGGCCCGCCGCGTGCTGGACCGGCTGGTCGGCTACAAGATCAGCCCGCTCCTCTGGGAGCGCGTCCGCCGGGGGCTGTCGGCGGGCCGCGTCCAGTCGGTGGCGGTGCGCCTGGTCTGCGAGCGCGAGCGCGAGATCCGCGCCTTCGTCCCGCAGGAGTACTGGAGCCTCCACGCGCACCTCGAGGCGGCCGGCCCGCCACCCTTCGTGGCGACGCTCCGCGAGAAGGCCGGCGAGAAGGTCGCCCTCGGCACGGAGACCGATACGCGGGCCGTCATGGCGGAGCTCGAACCGCTCGGCTTCCTGGTCAAGGACGTCGTGCGGGGCGAGCGCCGGCGGAACCCCGCGCCGCCCTTCATCACCTCGACGCTCCAGCAGGAAGCGGCGCGGAAGCTCCGCTTCTCCGCCTCCAAGACGATGACGGTGGCGCAGCAGCTCTACGAAGGCGTGGAGCTGGGCGAGGGCGGCCCGGTCGGCCTGATCACGTACATGCGGACCGACTCGCCGCGCATCGCGGCCGAGGCCCAGGCGGCGGCGCGCACGGTGATCGCCGGGCGGTTCGGCGAGGAGACGCTCCCGGAGGAGCCGCCGACCTATCGCGCCCGCAAGTCGGCCCAGGAGGCTCACGAGGCGATCCGGCCGACGCTCGTGGAGCAAGGGCCGGAGGAGCTGGCGCGCTACCTGACCCGCGACCAGCTCGCGCTCTACCGCCTCATCTGGGGGCGCTTCCTGGCGAGCCAGATGCGGCCGGCCGTCTACGACACCCTCACCGTGGACGTGACCGCGGGACCCTATCTCTTCCGCGCCCTCGGCTCCGCGCTCCGGGTGCCCGGCTTCATGGCCGTCTACATCGAGGCGCCGGACGACAGCCGCGCCGCGGCGGAGGACGAGGGCGAGGTCGCGACGCTGCCGGCGCTCGAGCCCGGCCAGCGCCTGCGCCTGGAGCGCCTCGAGCCCAAGCAGCACTTCACCCAGCCGCCGCCGCGGTACACCGAGGCCTCGCTCGTCAAGGAGCTGGAGGAGAAGGGGATCGGCCGGCCCTCCACCTACGCCCAGATCCTCACCACGATCCAGAAGCGCGGATACGTGCGCCGCGACCGCGGCACGCTCCATCCCACCGACCTGGGGGAGGTCGTCACGGACCTCCTCGTGGAGGCGTTTCCCGACCTCCTGGAGGTCGCCTTCACCGCGCAGATGGAGGAGTCGCTCGACGAGATCGAGGAAGGCGAGGAGAAGTGGGCCGAGGTCGTCGAGCGCTACTACCGGCCGTTCGCCAAGGACCTCAAGCGCGCGCACCGCGAGATGGACGACCTGAAGAAAGGCAAGCCGACCGACGAGACGTGCCCGCAGTGCGGCCAGGGCCAGCTCCTCGAGCGCTGGGGCCGCTTCGGCCGCTTCCTCGCCTGCGAGCGCTATCCCGACTGCAAGTACACCCGGAACGTCGGCGAGAACGGGGCCGCCGAGCCGCAGCCGGCCGGGATGGATTGCCCGACCTGCGGCAAGCCGATGGTCTACAAGGAAGGCCGCTTCGGGCGGTTCATCGCCTGCTCGGGCTACCCCGAGTGCAAGACGACGCGCCCGATCACGATCGGGATCGCCTGTCCGCGGGAAGGGTGCGGCGGCGAGCTGACCGAGCGACGCTCCAAGCGCGGCAAGCTCTACTACGGGTGCGCGAACTACCCCACCTGCACGTTCGTCGTGTGGCAGCGGCCGGTCGCGAGCCCCTGCCCGAAGTGCGGCGCGCCATTCCTCCTCGCGCGGGCGAGCCGCGGCAAGCGCTTCCTGGTCTGCTGGCGCGAGGGATGCGATTACCGCCGGGACGCCGACGACGGCTGAGCGCGGGCGCGCGGTGCGGTCGGGGACTCCGCCTCCGGTCGAGCAGTTTCTGCGATACCTGGCGGTCGAGCGCGGCGCCTCCGGCCACACGCGGCGAAGCTACGCGGCCGACCTGGCGGACTGCGCGGCCTTCCTGGCCGCGCGGCGCTTCGGCACGCTGGTCGACGCCGACGCCCGGGCCCTCCGCGCCTACCTCGCCGACCTCCACGAGCGGGGGCTGGCCAAGAGCTCGGTGGCGCGCCGCCTGGCGGCGCTCCGCAGCTTCTACCGCTTCCTGATCCGCCGCCGGCGGGCCCGCGCCAACCCGGCGGGCGACGTGCAGACGCCGCGGCTCCCCGGCCGGCTGCCGGGCTACCTCCCCATCGACGAGTCGGAGGCGCTCCTGCGGGCCTCCGTCCCCGCGACGCCGGCGGGCGCCCGGGACCGGGCGATCCTGGAGCTCCTCTACGCGACCGGCGTGCGGGTCGCGGAGCTCGCCGGGCTCGACGTCGGCGACGTCGATCTCCGCGAGGCCATGGTGCGGGTCCTGGGCAAGGGCGGCAAGGAGCGCGTGGTGCCGATGGGGCAAAAGGCCGTCGCCGCGCTCCGCGCCTACCTGGGCCAGGGCGGCGCGGAGGATGGACCGGAGCGCTCGGCGGGCGCGCTCTTCCTGAACCGCCGCGGCGGGCGGCTCACGCCGCGCAGCGTGCGGCGGATCGTGCGCGCCCGGGCCCGCGCCGCCGGGCTCTCCCGGCGGACGAGCCCCCACACGCTCCGCCACACCTTCGCCACGCACCTCCTGGACGCGGGCGCCGACCTGCGCCTCATCCAGGAGCTCCTGGGGCACGCGCGGCTCGGGACGACGCAGAAGTACACCCACGTGAGCGCGGAGCGCCTCATGAAGGTCTACGACGCCGCGCACCCGCGGGCGCTCTGATGGCCGCCGGGCGACTGCGCGGCACGACGGTCGTGGCGGTGCGCCACCGCGGCCGCGTGGCGATGGGCGGGGACGGGCAGGTGAGTCTGGGCCCGACGATCGTCAAGCAGACGGCGCGAAAGGTGCGGAAGCTCTACCACGACCGGGCGCTCGCGGGGTTCGCCGGGACCGCGGCGGACTCCTTCACGCTCTTCGAGCGCTTCGAGTCGAAGCTCGAGCAGTACCGCGGCAACCTGCGGCGCGCGGCCGTCGAGCTGGCCAAGGAGTGGCGCTCCGACCGCGTCCTGCGCCGGCTCGAGGCCCTCCTGGCGGTGGCCGACGCGGAGACCTCGTTCATCCTGTCGGGGACCGGCGAGGTGATCGAGCCGGACGACGGGCTCATCGGGATCGGGTCGGGCGGCCCCTTCGCGCTCGCCGCGGCGCGGGCGCTCATCGGCCATTCCGACCTCGACGCCAAGGCCATCGTCGGCGAGGCCATGCGCATCGCCGCGGGCATCTGCGTGTACACGAACGACCAGGTCACCGTCGAGGAGCTGTAACCGGTGAGCGCGGCAGGCCGGCTCACGCCCGCCCAGATCGTGGGGGAGCTCGACCGCTACATCATCGGCCAGGACAAGGCCAAGCGCGCCGTGGCCGTGGCCCTCCGCAACCGCTGGCGCCGGCAGAACCTGCCGGCCGATCTCCGCGACGAGGTGGCGCCGAAGAACATCATCATGATCGGCCCCACGGGCGTGGGGAAGACCGAGATCGCCCGCCGGCTCGCCCGGCTCGCGCAGGCGCCATTCCTCAAGGTCGAGGCGTCCAAGTACACCGAGGTCGGCTACGTCGGGCGCGACGTCGAGTCCATGATCCGCGACCTCACCGAGCTCGCCGTGAACATGGTGAAGGCGGAGATGACGGAGGCGGTCGCGGAGAAGGCCGACCAGGCGGCCGAGGACCGCCTGCTGGATCTCCTCCTCCCCCGGACGCGCGGGCGCGAGCCGGTCGGCTTCGAGACCGTCGAGGAGGTCTCGCCCGAGGCGAGCCGGGCGGCCACCAAGGAGAAGCTCCGGAACCAGCTCCGCGCCGGGCGGCTCGACGAGCGGCTGATCGAGCTGGAGGTCAGGGCCCAGGCCGCGCCGATGATCGAGATCTTCTCCGCGACGGGGATGGGCGAGATGGACCAGAATCTGCGCGACATGCTCTCGCAGATGCTCCCCACCCGGACGAAGCAGCGGAAGGTCAAGGTCCGCGAGGCCAAGCGGCTCCTGGCCCAGGAAGAGGCGCAGAAGCTCATCGACATGGACGAGGTGACGGGCCAGGCGATCCGGCGCGTGGAGAACTCGGGGATCATCTTCCTGGACGAGCTCGACAAGATCGCGGGGCGCGAGCGAGGCCAGGGGCCCGACGTCTCGCGGGAGGGCGTCCAGCGCGACCTCTTGCCGATCGTCGAGGGCTCGACGGTGATGACGAAGTACGGGATGGTGCGGACCGACCACATCCTCTTCATCGCGGCCGGCGCGTTCCACGTCGCCAAGCCGTCGGACCTGATTCCGGAGCTCCAGGGCCGGTTCCCCATCCGGGTGGAGCTCGAGCCCCTGACCCGGGGCGACTTCGTCCGCATCCTGACCGAGCCCCGGAACGCGCTGATCACCCAGTACATCGAGCTCCTGCGGACGGAGGGGGTGACGCTCCACTTCTCCCCCGACGCGGTCGAGGCAGTCGCCGAGATCGCCACGGGGGTCAACGAGCGCACCGAGAACATCGGCGCCCGGCGGCTCTACACCATCCTGGAGCGGCTCCTCGAGGAGATCTCCTTTCACGCGCCGGACATGCCCGGGAAAGCCGTGACCATCGACGCCGGCTACGTCCACGCGCGCCTCGCCGACGTCCTGAAGGACGAGGACCTGAGCCGGTACATCCTGTGAGCGACGGGAGGGCCACACGGTGACGGAGCCGTGACGGCAGCCATGGAAAAGCTCATCGAGAAGGCCGGGACCCTGATGGAGGCGCTGCCCTACATCCGCGCCTTCTGGGGGAAGACGTTCGTCATCAAGTACGGCGGCGCGGCCATGGAGGCGCCGCACCTCACCGAAGGCTTCGCCCTCGACGTCCTCCTCCTCAAGTACGTGGGGATGCACCCCGTCATCGTGCACGGGGGAGGACCGCAGATCGACGCGGTGATGAAGCGGCTGGGCAAGACGCCGCGCCGGGTCGGGGGGATGCGCGTGACCGACGAGGAGACGATGGAGATCGTCGAGATGGTCCTGGTCGGCCGCATCAACCAGGAGATCGTCGGCCTCATCAATCACCACGGCGGTCGCGCCGTGGGCCTCTCGGGAAAGGACGGCGGCCTCATCCGCGCGCGGAAGATGACCCATCGCGGGGCGAGCGGCGAGACCGTGGACATCGGCCTCGTCGGAGAGGTGGCGGAGATCAACCCCGAGCCCATCCGGCTCCTCGAGCAGAACGGCTTCATCCCCGTCATCGCCCCCGTCGGCGTCGGGGCGGACGGCGAGACCTACAACATCAACGCCGATCTGGTGGCCGGGGAGGTGGCCGCGGCGCTCAAGGCCGAGAAGCTCATCCATCTGACGGACGTGGAGGGGATCACGGGGCCGGGCGGCGAGCTCATCTCCACGCTCTCCCAGGCCGAGGCCCAGCGCCTGGTGACCGCCGCCGTCATCAAGGGCGGGATGCTGCCGAAGGTCGAGTCGGCGCTGCGGGCGCTGGCCGGCGGGACGGCCAAGACCCACATCCTGGACGGCCGCATCCCCCACGCCATCCTCCTGGAGATCTTCACCAGAGAGGGGATCGGCACCGAGATCGTCCTGTGAGCGGGTGGGCGCGCCCCCGTCCGCCCCGCCCCCGCGGGGCCTGTCGCTCCCCCCGGGAGATGGGGTAAGATAGGCCCGCCATGACGCCCCCCGCCTGGAGCCTCCGGAACAGGCCCGGCCCCGGCCGAGGACGAAGGGCGCTCCCTCGTCCCGGACCGGGGGATCCCGACCCGGGCCGGGCCGTCGCCCGCTAGGCGCGCGGCCCCTCCACCGCTCTCGCGCCCGCGGCGCCCCGCCGCGCTCCGGAGGACCGAATGAGCCAGGACACGAAGACCCTTCTGGATTGGGCCGACCGCTACCTCATGCCGAACTACGCGCGGGCGCCGCTCTGCCTCGTCCGCGGCGAGGGCGTCCGCGTCTGGGACACCGATGGCAAGGAGTACCTCGACTTCGTGGGCGGCATCGCCGTGGACGCGCTCGGGCACAGCCACCCGAAGATCGTGGGAGCCATCCGGGAGCAGGCGACCGTGCTCCTCCACGTGTCGAACCTCTACCAGATCCCCTCGCAGATCCACCTGGCGAAGCTCCTCTGCGAGCACTCGTTCGCGGACCGCGCGTTCTTCTGCAACTCGGGCGCCGAGGCCAACGAGACGGCGATCAAGCTGGCGCGGAAGTACGCGACCGACACGCTGGCCTCCGACCGCACCGACATCGTGACGATGCGCGGGGGGTTTCACGGCCGCACCATGGGCGCGCTGTCGGCGACGCCGACCGAGAAGTACCAGCATGGCTTCGGGCCGCTCCTGCCCGGCTTCAAGCACGTGCCCTTCGGGGACCTCGCTGCCGTCGAGCGCGCGGTGGACAACCGCACGGCGGCGATCCTCGTCGAGCCGGTCCAGGGCGAGGGCGGGGTCCACGTCGCGCCGGACGGCTACCTGGCCGGGCTCCGGCGGATCGCCGACGCCAGCGGCGCGCTCCTCATGTTCGACGAGGTCCAGACGGGCCTGGGCCGGACGGGGCGGCTCTGGGCGTACGAGCACTGGGGCGTCGAGCCGGACGTCATGACCCTCGCCAAGGCCCTGGCCAGCGGCATCCCCATCGGCGCCGTCCTGGCCCGGGAGTCCTGCGCCCGCGTCATGACGGCGGGCACGCACGGCAGCACGTTCGGCGGGAACCCCTTCGCCACGACGGTGGCCGTGGCCACGCTCACCACGCTGCTGGAGGAGAAGCTGCCGGAGCGGGCGGCGCGGCTGGGCGCGTACCTGCAGGACCGCCTCCGCGCGCTCGCCTCGCGGACCCCCGCCATCAAGCTGGTGCGGGGGAAGGGGCTGCTGGTCGGCATGGACCTCGACCGGGCGGCCGCCGGCGTGGTCAGCGCGTGCCGGGACCAGGGGCTGCTGGTGCTGACGGCCGGCGACGCGGTCCTGCGGCTGAGCCCGCCCCTGGTCGTGGAGGAGGCGGACGTGGACCGGGCCGTGGAGATCCTGGCGCAGGCTCTCGCCCGTCGCCCGGCGTGAAACACCTCCTGTCGATCACGGACCTCTCGCGCAGCGACGTCGAGGAGCTGTTCCGGCTGGCGGCGTCGTTCAAGAGCCGCCTCAAGGCGGGAGAGGTGGCGACCCCCCTGGCCGGGCGCTCGCTCGCCCTCATCTTCGAGAAACCGTCGCTTCGCACCCGCGTGACGTTCGAGGTCGGCATGACGCAGCTCGGCGGCGCCGCCGTGTATCTCGCCGGTCAGGACATCGGTCTCGGCCGACGCGAGTCCGTGCCGGACGTGGCGCGGAACCTGGGGCGCTGGATGGACGGCATCGTCGCCCGCACGTTCGAGCAGGCGACCGTGGAGCGGCTCGCCCGCCACGCCGGCATCCCGGTCATCAACGGGCTGTCGGATCACGAGCATCCCTGCCAGGCCCTCGCGGATTTCTTCACGCTCTGGGAGCGCGGGCTCTCGCTCGGGCGCCTCCGCCTCGCGTGGGTCGGCGACGGCAACAACGTCTGTCACTCGGTCGCGCTCCTGGCGGCGCTCGTGGGGACGGAGGTGACGGTGGCCTGCCCGCCCGGCTACGAGCCGGCCCCCCAGGTGCTGGAGACCGCGCGGGCGCTCGGCGGGCGCGTCGCCGTGGCGGCGGACGTCCGGGAGGCGGTGACGGGCGCGGACGTCCTCTACACGGACGTCTGGATCAGCATGGGCCAGGAGGCGGAGCGCGAGCGGCGGCTCGAGGCGTTCGCCCGCTACCAGGTGAACGAGCGCGTCCTCGGCTTCGCCCGGCCCGGCGCCGTGGTCATGCACTGCCTGCCCGCCCACCGCGGCGAGGAGATCGTGGACGCGGTGCTGGACGGGCCGCAGAGCATCGTGCTCGATCAGGCGGAGAACCGGCTTCACGTGCAGAAGGCCGTGCTGCTCACGCTCCTGGGCGCCGCCGGGCCCCGGCCGTGAAACCCAGGAAGATCGTCCTCGCCTACTCCGGGGGCCTCGACACCTCCGTCATCCTGCGCTGGCTCATCGAGACGTACGGGGCCGAGGTGGTCGCGTTCACCGCCGACCTGGGGCAGGGCGAGGAGCTGATCCCCATCCGGGACAAGGCGCTCCGCACCGGCGCCAGCCGCGTCCACGTCGCCGACCTCCGCGAGGAGTTCGTCCGCGACTTCGTCTTTCCGGTCCTCCGGGCGAGCGCGGTGTACGAGTCGGGCTACCTCCTCGGCACGTCCTTCGCCCGGCCGCTGATCGCGCGCCACCAGGTCGCGGTGGCGCGGGCCGAGGGCGCCGACGCGGTCGCCCACGGCGCGACGGGGAAGGGAAACGATCAGGTCCGGTTCGAGCTGACCTACGCGGCGCTCGCCCCCGCCCTCACGGTCGTGGCGCCGTGGCGGGAGTGGGACCTTCGCTCCCGCGCCGACATGATGGCGTACGCCGCGAAGCACGGGATCCCGGTGCCGGCCACCCCGGAGCGGCCGTATTCCATGGACCGGAACCTCTTCCACATCTCCTACGAAGGCGGCATGCTGGAGGATCCCTGGGTCGAGCCGCCGGAGAAGATGTTCCTGCTGACCGTGCCGCCGGAACAGGCGCCGGACGCCCCGACCTACGTGGAGATCGACTTCGAGGCGGGGACGCCCGTCGCCGTGGACGGCCGGCATCTCGGGCCCGTCGCGCTCCTGGAGCGCGTCAACCGGCTCGGCGGGGAGCACGGCATCGGCCGCGTGGACGTGGTGGAGAACCGCTACGTCGGCATGAAGTCACGCGGCGTCTACGAGACCCCGGGCGGCACGATCCTCCACGTCGCCCACCGGGCGCTGGAGTCGCTGACGCTCGACCGCGAGCTGCTCCATCTCCGGGACTCGCTCGTCCCGCGCTACGCCGAGATGGTCTACTACGGCTACTGGTACGCGCCGGAGCGCGAGAGCCTCCAGACGTTCATGGACGAGGCGCAGCGGGACGTGACCGGGACCGTCCGCCTGAAGCTCTACAAGGGCAACGTCACGGTCGCCGGCCGCCGCTCCCCCCGCTCGCTCTACCGCGAGGACGTCGCGACCTTCGGGCCGGATTCGGTCTACCGGCACAAGGACGCGGAGGGCTTCATCCGCCTCAACGCGCTGCGGCTCCGGATCCGGGCCCAGCGGGATCGCCCCTCCGACTAGCCGGGTGCGAGAACGCGACGCGGACCGACGGAGAAGCCGCGTGCTTTCGGACGACGCGTTCCGAGCGGCGGCTCTGCCGGTGCCAGGGTCCCCGGGGGAGGCGTCGGAGGGGGGCAGTGCGCTCCTCCGAAACATCGACGTCGCCTTCACGCTGGAAGAGGTGACCCACAGGCCGCTCGCCGGGGTCTCCGTTGTCGTGATCGACGTCGTGCGGGCTTCCACGACCATCGTGACCGCGCTCGCCAACGGCGCGCGGGCGGTCGTCCCCGTGGCGACGCCGGAAGAGGCCGCGGCTCGGGCGCGGGCCTGGCCGGATGGCGCGGCGCTTCTCGGCGGCGAGCGCGGCGGGGCGCCGCCGCCCGGCTTCCAATGCGGCAACTCCCCGGCGGAATACACGCGGGCGCGGGTGGCCGGCCGGACCCTGCTCTTCACCACCACGAACGGGACACGCGCCCTCCTGGCCGTGGAGGGCGCCACGCGCGTGGCCGTCGGCGCCTTCGTCAACGCCTCGGCGATCGTGGGCTGGCTCGCCCGTCAGGCGAGCGACGTCGTGCTCGTCTGCGCGGGCGAGACCGGGCGATTCTGCCTCGAGGACGCGACCTGCGCGGGCCTGCTCGCGGGCGGGCTCCGCGCGGCGCACCCGGGCGCGACCGTGTCCGATGCGGCGCGCGCGGCGGGGATCCTCTCCCGGCACTACACGGCCGATCTGCCCGGCATGCTCGGGGAGGCCGCCTGGGCGCAGATGCTGGTGGCGCAGGGGCGCGGCGAGGACCTCGCGCTCTGCGCGACGCTCGACGCGTATCGCGTGGTCCCCGTGGTCCGCGACGGCGTGATCGTGGCCGAGGCCGGCGATTGACAGCGTTCGACGGCGCCCCGCATAATGGTGCGGCCGTGCCGGCTGGAGGCGAGGGGTGAACTTACCCACCTATCTGACGCTCGGGCGGATCTGCCTCGTCCCACTGGTCGTGGTGTTCCTCATCTCGGTGGAGTCGATCCATTCCCTCGTCGCGGCGATCCTGTTCGCCGCCGCCGCCCTCACCGACTGGCTCGACGGCTTGATCGCCCGCCGCCGCCGCCAGGTCACCACGCTGGGCAAGCTGCTCGACCCGGTCGCCGACAAGCTGCTCGTCTCGGCCGCCCTGATCTCGCTCGTCCAGGCGGGGCGGGTGGAGGCCTGGATCGTCGTCGTCATCATCGGGCGCGAGCTGGCGGTCACGGGACTCCGCGGCGTGTCGGCGAGCCAGGGGGTCGTCATCGCCGCGTCCGATCTGGCGAAGTACAAGACCTTCGCCCAGTACCTCGCGGTGACGCTCCTCATCCTGGAGCGGAACGTCCCGATCGGCGTCGAGAGCGAGTACGTCTACCTGTCGCGCGGCATGCTCTGGGCGACCCTGACCCTCACCGTCGTGTCGGGGATCGACTACTTCGTGCGGTTCTATCGCGGCAGCGACGTGGAGGCGCTCGTCCGGGAGGAGGACCGCTGGCGCTGAGCGCCGTCCTGCTGGCTCTCGCTTACCTCATCGGCGCGGTCCCCGTCGGCTACCTGGTGGGCCGCGCGCTCGGCGTGGACATCCGCGTGCGGGGGAGCGGCAACATCGGCGCCACCAATGTCCTGCGGACCCTCGGCCGGGGGCCGGCGATCGCGACCCTCGTCGGGGACATCGCCAAGGGGTTCGTCGGCGTGTCGGTCGGCGCCCTGGCGGGGCCGGAGCCGCTCTGGCGGGCGCTGGCCGCCGCCCTCGTGGTCGTCGGCAACTGCTGGTCGGTCTTCCTCGGCTTTCGCGGCGGGAAGGGCGTGGCGACGGGGCTCGGCGCGTTCCTGCGCGCCACGCCCTGGGCCATCCTCCCGGCCGCGGCGGTCTGGGTGGTCCTGGTCGCCTCCTTTCGCTTCGTCTCGCTCGCCTCGCTCTGCGCCGCGCTCGGATTGCCGCTGGCCATCGCCCTCCTGGGCTACCCGCTACCGCTCGCCGCCGCCGCCGGTGCCGTCGCCCTGATCGTCACCACGCGCCACCACGACAACATCGGGCGCCTGCTGGCGGGCACGGAGCGGCGTCTGGGCCAGCGCGAGCCCCTCCAGACCTGAGGGGCGGGCCGATGCCTCTCAATGGCCCGGTGGCGGTCATCGGGGCCGGGGCGTGGGGAACGGCCCTCGCCGTCCACGCGGCCCGGGCCGGGCATGCGCCTCGCCTCTGGGTCTTCGAGCCCGAGCTGCTCGCCCTCCTGGCCCGGACGGGCGAGAACTCGTGGTACCTACCCGGCATCCGGCTACCCGACGCGGTCACCCCGGTCGGCTCGCTCGCCGCGGCGGTCGCCGGCGCCGCCCTGGTGATCGTCGCCGTCCCCTCGCACGTCGTCCGGGGCGTCGCCGCCGAGCTCGTCCCGCACCTCCCGCCGACGGCGCGGCTGCTCTCCGCCACCAAAGGCCTCGAGGACGAGCGCTTCGCGCGGGTGTCCGAGGTCCTGACCGAGCTGCTCCCGCCCCCGCACCGCGAGCCGATCGCGGTCCTCTCCGGCCCGACCTTCGCGCTCGAGGTCGCGGAGGAGCGGCCGACGGCGGCGGTCCTGGCCTCGACCGATCCGGCGCTGGCGCGCGAGCTCCAGCAGGCCCTCGCCACGCGTGCCTTCCGGCTCTACACGCAGACGGACGTGACGGGTGTGGAGCTCGGCGGCGCGCTGAAGAATGTCATGGCGATCGCCGCCGGCGTCTCGGACGGCCTGGAGCTGGGGGCGAACGCCCGCGCCGCCCTGCTCACGCGCGGGCTTGCCGAGATGACCCGTCTCGGCGTCGCGCTCGGCGCGCGGGCGCGCACCTTCGCGGGGCTGGCGGGGCTCGGCGACCTCCTCCTGACCTGCACGGGCCAGCTCTCGCGGAACCGCCGACTCGGCCTCGCGCTGGCCGGCGGCACCTCCCTCGCCGAGTGGCAGGCCGGGACGCGGTCCGTCGCCGAGGGCGTCCTCACGACGCGGGCGGCGCTGGCCCTGGCGCGGAAGGCCGGCGTCGCGGCCCCCATCACCGCCGAGATCGCCGCGATCCTGTTCGAGGGGAAATCGCCGCGGGAGGCGCTCCTATCGCTGCTCGCGCGCGAGGCCCGGCCCGAGGACGAGCCCGACGAGGCGGCACCGGGCCCCGACGCGGGCGGTCGGCCGGCCCGGCCGGGCGGCCCCTGACGTCCCGTGCCCCCCCGGGGGTAGCCGCGGACGAGTCAGTCGCGAGAAGATAGGAGAAGGAGGGGGGAGTGCCCGAGCTTCGGAAAGATCCCGTGGTGGGCCGCTGGGTGATCATCGCCACCGAGCGGGCGCGGCGCCCGTCCGACTTCACGCCCGAGCCGACGGTGCTCAAGGGGCCGGCCGGCTGCGTCTTCTGTCCGGGAAACGAGGCGAAGACCCCGCCCGAGGTGCTCGCCTTCCGGCCCGGCGGCACGGGCCAGTGGACGCTCCGGGTCGTGCCGAACAAGTTCCCCGCCCTCCAGATCGAGGGCGAGCTCACCCCGGCGGGCGAGGGGATCTATGACCGGATGAACGGGGTCGGGGCCCACGAGGTCATCATCGAGACGCCCGACCACTTCGCGAACCTCGGGACGCTCTCGGTGGGCGCCATCGCCGACATGCTCTTCGCCTACCGCGAGCGCCTGCTGGACCTGAAGAAGGATCCGCGCTTCGAGTACATCCTGATCTTCAAGAACCAGGGCGCACCGGCGGGGGCGTCCCTGGAGCACCCCCACTCCCAGCTCATCGCCACGCCGATCCTGCCCGAGCTGGTCCTCGAGGAGCTGGAGGGCGCCGGACGCTACTACCGGATGAAAGAGCGCTGCGTGTGGTGCGACATCGTGCGCCAGGAGCGGCGCGACGGGAACCGGGTCGTCCTCGAGCAGGACGGCTTCCTCGCCCTCGCCCCCTTCGCGCCGCGCTTTCCGTTCGAGACGTGGGTGCTCCCGGTGACCCATCGCGCGACGTTCGAGAGCATCGAGCCCGGGGACGTGGATGCGCTGGCCCGCATCCTCCGCGAGCTGGTCGCGCGCTTCAACCGGGTCCTGCGCGACCCGCCCTACAACTACGCCCTCCACACGGCCCCGCTCCGGGCGGTCGAGCTCGACCACTTCCACTGGCACCTCGAGTTCATGCCGAAGCTCACGAAGGTCGCCGGCTTCGAGTGGGGGACCGGGTTCTTCATCAACCCCACGCCGCCCGAGGAGGCGGCGCGCTTCCTGAGGACGCCGGAAGGGACGGGCTGATCCGGGCCTCGCGCCCGTACCCGCGGGGAGCCCCGAGGCGGCGGCGGGATCGGAGGCCGCGCTCAGGGACCCGGCGCGCAGGCCTCGGGAAGGGGGATGCGGGCCCGCTCGAGCGCCGCGCAGACCGAGCGGACGAGGGCCTGGATGTCGAACGGCTTCCCGATGATCTCCTGGGCGCCGGTCTCGCCGACCAGCGCGTCGAGCGCCACCTTGTTGGTCGTCGTCACCACGACCGGCAGCCCCTCGAGGCGCCCGCTGGTGCGCAGCTCCTGCAGGAAGTTCCAGTTGTCCTCGTACGGCGGCGCGACGTCGTAGACCAGCACGTCCGGGCGGTGCTGCTCGCGGAAGGCGTCGAGGCCGAGCCGGCCTCGCTTGATGTCGGTGACGTGACCGCCGGCCGTGTGGAAGCCCTGCATCTCGAGCGCGATGCGGAGGACCTCGACCAGGTCTTCGTTCGCGTTGAGGATGGCGACGACGGGCCGGCGGGGAGACACGGGGGAAGACGACATCGGCTCTCCTCTCGTCACGGCGTTCGCGGTGTGCGGCCGCGTCGTCTCCACCCTACGGGGAATCGGCGCGGCGGTCAAAGGCGGGGAGTGCTTAGAGACCTCTTCGGAGCAGCGCCGGGGGCCCGCCTCCGGGGCCGCGGCCTCGGCCGGGCGGTCCGGACGCGGCGGCCGGCGCGCCGGTCCGCGTTGAATTCCCCGAGCGGCTTTGCTAGAATTCGACCGTCGTCGAGCGGGAATAGCTCAGGGGTAGAGCACAACCTTGCCAAGGTTGGGGTCGCGGGTTCAAATCCCGTTTCCCGCTCCAGCCGTTCCGGCCGGCCCCGGGGGAGCTCCGGGGCCGGTCGTTCGTTGGAACCAGAGCGACGGCCGGCGGCGTAGCCAAGTGGTTAAGGCGACGGTCTGCAAAACCGTTATCCGGCGGTTCGAATCCGCCCGCCGCCTCCAATCCCCGTCGCCCCGGTACCCGAGCCGGCATCGGCGGCTCGTAGAGACAGCCGAGGGCGCTCCTGACCGTGGGGGGGCGTGGCGAAACAGGCAACCGCCGGGGACTTAAAATCCTCCGTCCGCAAGGACTTGCAGGTTCGAATCCTGCCGCCCCTACCAATCTCGCTCGCCGACGCCCCGCCCCGCCCCCCGAGCCGGAGGACTGAGCTCCCTCCGCCAGCGCCAGGATTCCGAAGCTCGCGCTAGAAGGCCGCCACCACCGCGTGGGCGACCGACTTCATCGCGTCCCAGATGGCGTCGCCGACCCCCTTCGCGCCGTCGCAGACCCGCGTCACGCCGTCCGTCACGGTCTCGCCGACGCCCCGGACGGTCTGACGGAACCCGAGGCCGATGCTCTTCGCGCCGTCGACGACCCGCCCCGGCCCGCTCGACGCGTCACCCGAGGCGGGGGCAGCCGCCGGGACCACCGCCGGGACGACGGCCGCAGGCGGGTCAGCCGCGCGGCCCGCCGTCGGGGCGGAGGGCGGCGTGGGCACCACCGGCGCCGCGAGCGTCGGCGGCTCCGGCGCGGCGGTGCCGCCGGCGCGGAAGGCGCGCAGCTCGTCGAGCGGGACGGCGAGCTCGCCGAGGGTGGTCCGCACCCGGAGACGCCCGCCGAGGAGCGTGCCGCGGACCACGCGCCCGTCCCGGAGACGAACCTCGCCGGACGACAGCACCACGACCTGCTGGGGGGCGATCTCGATCAGGTCCGCGCCGGTCGAGACGATGAGCACGTCATTGGCCAGCTCGCCGGCGAGGCGGCTTCCGTTCTTGTACTCGACCTCCCCCGCGCCGGCCGGGCCGGCGAGCGCGAGGGCGAGGAGGACGGTCCCAACCCATCTCATCACGGTCACCTCCGGTTCGGGGTCGTGGCGCGCGCGACGACGGATCGGCTGCATCGTCATTGTCCCGCCGCGACGGGCTCTCGCGAGAATTTTTTCGCACGGCACGGCGGCGGCCGGCCGCTCCGAGCCGGCCGACATCACCGGCGACGCGAGCACGGGCGACGACGGCACGGGCGCGGGCCCGGCACGCGCGGCGACGTCCGCATAAACTTGTTGACATCGGGTCCGACCCGCGCGGTATCCTTCACACATGGCGCTCGGCCCGCTCACGCCCCCGCCGCACGGCGCCGAGCCCCCACGTCGCCTGGACGGCGTGACGATCCTGGTCGTCGACGATCATCCCGACAGCCTCGACGCGATGGGACTGATGCTGGGGTCGCTGGGCGCGCGCGTGCTCGTCGCCGCCGACGGCACGCGGGCGCTCGAGATCCTGGGACGGGAGCGGCCCGACCTCGTCCTGACCGACCTCCGCATGCCCACGATGGACGGCTTCGAGCTGGCGCGGCGCCTGCGCGTCGACCCTCGCACGGCCCGGACGCGGGTCGTCGCGCTGACCGGGCTCGACGACGAGGCGGACTACCTGCGGACCCTCGAGGCCGGGTTCGACGGCCACCTGACCAAGCCCGTCGAGTACGACACCCTGGGCGCGGCGCTTTGGCGCCTCCTGCCATCGGGGCGGGCGCCGGCCGGGAGACCCAGACGGGCGCGCCGACGCCGCTGAGCTCGGCGCGGCCCGCTGGATGCCGGGGCCCGGCACGCCGGTTGCTCCGCCAAGAAGCTACCAGGGCCGCAGCTTGGCCTGGCGACGGACGCCTCGGGGAAACTTCGTGTCCCAGCAGGGGAAATCCACCGGGACGGGTCGAGGTTTGCCGAAACAGGGCTCCGGGGAGGCGTCGGAGCCGGGACGTGCGCGTACCGTGCACGGACGGTTAGGTCTGCGCCTCCGCCCGGCCGGGCGCGCGCCTTCGGCGAGGTCGGACCGAATGAATCGGCAGGAGGACGGGATGGCCAGGGACGGGGCGGGAGCCCGCGGCGCGCTTCCGCCGTGGTCGCGTCCCGGTCCGCGTCGCTCGCCGGCGTTCCGGGCCGGCCCGCCAGGCATGCCATGACGCCAGCCCAGGGGCCGAGCAAGAAACCCACCCTCCCCAAGGCGCCGCCCCTCGCGGCCGAGCCCACCCCGCGCCGGCGCCGGCCGTCGCGGCGCCCCGGACGCCCCAGCACGAGCTGGCTGCCGCGGCTCGACGGCCTCCTGGTCCTCATCGTGGAGGACGATGCCGACTCCCGGGAGCTCAGCCGGACGATGCTCGAGCGACACGGCGCCACCGTGTTCCTGACCGAGACGGCCTTCGAGGCGCTTCGCCTGCTCGAGACCATGCAGCCCGACGTCGTCGTCGCGGACCTGCGGATGCCGCGGATGGACGGCTTCGAGTTCGTGCGCGAGATCCGCACGGAGCGGCGGTGGACCCGGCTCCCGGTCATCGCCCTGACGGCGCTCGGCACGGACGAAGACTACCTGGGAACGCTCTCCTCAGGCTTCGACGCCCACCTCACCAAGCCCGTCGACGACGTCGTGCTCGCGAGCACCGTGCTGCGGGTGGCCCGCAGGCGGCCCGAGTAGCGGGGGCGCGTTCCGGGAGGGATCCCGGCCGGCCCGGTCACGACCGCCGAAGCCGCGCTGAGCGGCTCGCGGGGGGCGCCAGCACGGCGAGAGTCCCTAGGGGCGAGGCGGCGTTGCACGTGACGCTCGCTGCGTGCTATTCAAGCCTCGGGCAGCGCAGCCGGGCGCAGGCTCGGGCGCCCGTGATCCTGCCGGGGAGGGCAGCGGTGAAGGAGTCGGTTCCCACCGTACACTTCTGGATCAGCGGACTCGACGGGGCGGAAATCGTCCGCCTGCCACGCCGGCTGATCATCATTCATCTGGACCGCTATCACGACCGCGACTGGATTGCGGCGACGTACGCTCAGCGCCGGGGAGGGACCATCGAGCGGCTGGAAGGGTTGGTCGCCCGCCGCGACCTGCTCGGCACGCCCTAGGGCCGGGGCGGCGGCGCCCGGGGGGGGCAGCGGCCGGTGGGGCGGGCGCGCGGCGGCCTCCCGGCCGGGCCCCGCGTCCTCCAGCGTCCGGGGCTGCGCGGGAGGGAGGCCCTGGGAACGGCCGCCCGGCCGCTTTCCGTTCCGCTTGGCGGGGGGGGGCACCCTACGTATACTAGGCATGCACTACCTGCCAGGGCGCCAAGACACGACCGGATCGCGGGCAGGATCGCCTGAAAGTGACCCCTGCCGCCCGGCGCCGCGGGAGCGGCGGGGTCACGGCGACAGGACACGAAACACCGGCGGCCCGCGGGAAACGAGGATTCCCGAATCGATGAGGACGGACCTCCCCATGGGACCCCAGCGCTCGACGGGACTGGTCGATGTCCTCGACCGCGTGCTCGACAAGGGACTGCTGCTCGCCGGCGACATCAAGGTGTCGATCGCCGAGGTCGAGCTCCTCACGATCCGGATCCGCTTGATCGTCTGCTCGATGGACAAGGCCCAGCAGATGGGCCTCGACTGGTGGAGACACGATCGCCACTGGGCGCCCGGACCGTTGGCGGAGGAGAACGACGCGCTCCGACGACAGATTCGGGTGCTCCAGCGACAGATCGCGGCGCTGTCGGCCGGACGGGCCGACGGGTCGCGCCGCCGCGGCGTGCGTGCTGCCCGAAAGCGGTAGAATTCCCGCAGGCCAGAGGAGAGCGGAGCGATGCCCGTTGAAAGAACGACCGGCGGCACCAGCCTCATCGACGTCCTCGATCGGGTCCTCGACAAGGGCATCGTGATCGACGCCTGGGTCCGCGTCTCGCTCGTCGGGATCGACCTCATCACCGTCGAGGCGCGGGTGGTCGTCGCCTCCATCGACACGTACCTCAAGTACTCGGAAGCCGTCGGCACCGTCACCCCGGTCGCCCGGCCGGCGCTGGAGTCGCGCGAATCGGTGCTCGCCGAGAACGTCGCGCTCCGCGCGGAGCTCGCCGGCGCCGGGCGCGGCGGCGCGCGGCGCCGCCGCCGGAAGTCCCCGGCCTCCTCCGCCTGAACCGTGGCCCGACACTCCGCAGCGCCCGCCCGCCCGACCGCGTCTCCCGGGCGACCCGCCGCCTCGGCGGAGGCACGGCTGGCGCTGGCCGAGTTCCTGCTCGGCTGCGAGGACGTCGCCGAGTGCGCGCGGCGGGCGCTGGAGTGGCTGGGTACCCACAGCCCGGTGAAGCGTGCCCTCTGCGCGACCGTGGAGCCCGACCTCACGCGACTCGTCGGCGTCGCGGGCTACGGCGTGCCGCGCTCGTGGGTGACGGGGTTCTCGGTGGACCTCCAGGCGCGCGATCACCCGCTCGTGGATGTCCTGGCCGAGGGCCGGGCCGTCACGTTCCCGGCCAACGGGCGCGACGCGGCGCGGCGCGGGGTGAGCCCGCTCGGCACGGCCCCGTACCTCGCGATCCCGCTCCATGCGCCGGACGGCAAGCGTCCGGTGCTGGTCGGCGTGCTCCTGGCGACGCCGGTACGGCCGGAGGTCACCCGCGACGCGCGCTGGCTCGCCGCGGTCCTCAGCCAGAAGCTCGTCCGCCTGCGCTCCGCCGAGTTGCTCACCGTCGCCGAGCAGCGGCTGAGACGGCTCCACGGCATCATGAACGCCGTCCCCGACCCGATCATGCTCACCGACACGGAAGGGCGGCTCCTCATCGCGAACAGCCGCGCGGAGGCGCTCTTCGCGAGCCGGGAGGGCGAGAGCGAGGGCCGCCGCCGGGCCGTATCCCTCAACAACATGCTCTTCTCCTCGGCGCTCGGCGAGCGCGCGGCGAGCGGCGCGGAGCCCGAGCGCCGCGAGGTCCTGCTCGTCGACCCGACCGAAGGCTCCGACCTCCTGTTCGAGCTCCTGAGCACGGTGGTCGGCGACTCGCGCGAGGGAACGGGGATCGTCTCCATCCTCCGGAACGTCACCGATCTTCGCCGGGCCACCGAGGAGATCCAGGAGAACTACGCCCGGCTGCGGCTCGCCGAGACCGAGGTGCGCGCGGAGCGCGACCGCCTCGACCTCATCATCGACTCGGTCGCGGACCCCATCGTGGTGACGGACCCGGCCGGGAACACCATCATGATGAACGCGCCGGCGGAGCGGCTCTTCACGCTGCCGCCCGACGCGACGGCCGAGATGACGCAGCGGGTGCGCGCGAACGACGCGCATTTCACCTCGTTCGTCTCGAACCTGCTCTTCGGCGTCGCGGAGATGCGATACCGCGGGGGCATCAGCCTGGCGGATCCGCGGAGCGGCGCCGTGGTGCCGGTGGAGGCGGTGTCCGGCAAGATCATGGCCGAGCAGGGGGAGCTGACCGCGATCGTCACGATCCTCCACGACCGCACGGAAGCGGTGGAGAGGGAGCGCCTCTACGAGCAGCTCAAGCGCGCCTCGGCCCAGCTGGAGGAGAAGGTGCGCGAGGCGACCGCGGAGCTGGTCCGCCAGAACGAGCTGCTCAGGCGACAGGCCATCGAGCTGGAGCAGGCCTCCGCGCTCAAGACGCAGTTCCTGGCGAACATGTCGCACGAGTTCCGGACGCCCCTCAACGCCATCCTGGGCTACACGAGCATGCTGCTCAAGGGCGTCGCCGGCGAGCTCAGCCCGCAGCAGCGGGACAACCTGGCGCGCGTGGACTCCAACTCCCGGCACCTCCTGGCGATCATCAACGACATCCTCGACATCTCGCGGATCGAGGCCGGCCGGATGCCGCTGCACGTCGACCAGTTCAGGCTGGCCGACCTGATCGCGGAGGTCCGGGCCGAGGTCGAGCCGCTCATCGCCCGCTCGAGACTCGAGGTCTCGACCGCGGTGGCGCCGGACATCCTGCCGATCCGCAGTGACCGGGCCAAGGTGAAGCAGATCGTGATCAACCTGCTCACGAACGCCCTCAAGTTCACGCCCGCCGGCTGGGTGCGGGTCTCGGCCGAGTACGGGCCGGGCACGAAGGAGGTCGCGATCGCCATCGCGGACACCGGCATCGGGATCGCCGAGTCGGACCAGGGGAGGGTGTTCGAGGACTTCCGGCAGGCGGATAGCTCCTCGACCCGCCAGTACGGCGGGGCCGGCCTCGGGCTGGCCATCTGCCGCCGGCTCGCCCTCATGCTGGAGGGTCGGATCACGCTGGAGAGCAAGCTCGGCGAGGGGTCGACGTTCACCCTGTTCCTGCCCCTGCGGCTCGCTCGCCGATGACGAAGCGGCCCGCCCGCTCCCCGCGCACGCCGGAGCCGACCCCGGCGGGGGCGCGACCGACGCGGCTCATCCTGGTCGTGGACGACTTCGAAGACAACCGCGCGATGTACGTGCAGTACCTCACCTTCGCCGGCTTCCGCGTGGAGGAGGCCGCGAACGGGAAGGAGGCGCTGGAGAAGGCATCGGCGCTCCTCCCGGACCTCATCGTGATGGACCTCTCGCTCCCGGTCATGGACGGCTGGGAGGCCACGCGCCGGCTCAAGGGCGACCGGCGGACCCGTGACATTCCCGTCCTGGCGCTCACGGGGCACGCCCTGGGGCGCCACTCCGAGGTGGCCCGAGAGGCCGGATGCGACGCCTTCGTGACCAAGCCGTGCCTGCCCGAGGAGCTCGTCGCCGAGATCGACCGGATGCTCGGCGGCCCGACGCCGCGGTCGAAGACCGGGGAGAGATGACGGTGGCCAAGACCCCCAAGCGGAAGGACGCCCCACCGGCGACGGGGGGGCGGACCCGAGTCGCGCCGGCCCGGACGCCCCGCGGCGCCCCGACGCGGTCCCGGCGTGCGGGCGCGCCAGCGCCCACCCGGCCCGCGGCGGAGAGCCGCGGGAAGTACGTCTACTGCATCGTCCAGAGCGCCGACGCCCTCCGCTTCGGGTCCATCGGCATCGGGGCCGAGCCGGCCGAGGTGCACACGGTCAACTTCAAGGAGATCGCCGCCGTGGTCTCCGACACCCCGTCCGACGTGCTCGACGCCACGCGCGAGAACGTCCTCGCACACGAGCGGGTGAACGAGACGGTCATGCGCGACTTCACGGTCATCCCGATGTCGTTCGGCACGGTGTTCAAGACCCGCGACGACATCGTCGAGCTGCTCCGCGGCGCCTACGACGCCTTCAGCGACGTGCTGCACAAGATGCAGGACAAGCTGGAGTTCGGCCTGAAGGTGCTGTGGGACCGGGACGTCATCGTC
This sequence comes from Candidatus Rokuibacteriota bacterium, assembly GCA_044866005.1. Lineage (GTDB taxonomy): Bacteria > Methylomirabilota > Methylomirabilia > Rokubacteriales > DASRDR01 > JBIOTN01. The sequence continues at coordinate 50,563 of JBIOTN010000136.1, forward strand.
CGCCAGATCGAGCAGGAGGACGAGGACATCCGGCGGCTCAAGAAGGAGATCTCCTCGCAGAAGGGCTCCACCTATTTCGCCCGCATGCAGTACGGCCGGCTGATCGACGGCGCGCTCCAGACCCGCTCGGAGCGGTATGTCGCCGAGCTCTTCGAGCAGCTGCGCGACGTCGCGGTCGCCTCGCGCGCGAACAAGCCGATCGGCGACAAGATGATCATGAACGCGGCCTTCCTCGTCGCGCGCGACAAGGAGCGGGCCTTCGACGCGCGGGTGAAAGAGATCGGCGCGAAATATTCCAAGCTCAACTTCAAGTACACGGGGCCGTGGCCGCCGTACAACTTCGTCAACATCCGCCTCAAGCTCGAGCGCGCGAAGTAGGCCGCCGCGACGTGGCTCGCGGGCGCGAGGCGGCCCCGTGATCATCCTCGACACGCTCCTGATCGGCGGGCTCAAGTTCGTCCTCGGGAAGATCGCGGCCGCGGTCGACGCCGAGATGAACGACGCCAACGTTCTCCGCGAGGAGCTGCTGGCCGCGCAGATGCGGCTGGAGCTCGGCGAGATCACGGAGGCGCAGTTCGCCGCGATGGAGCGTGATCTCCTGGCGCGGCTGAGCGACGTCCGCCGCCGCCAGGGGGCTGGCGTCGCGGAGGCCGGCACCTACCGCGTCACGGGCGTGGAGGCCACCGTCGTCGGCGACGAGCGCGCCGGCGGCGAGGACGAGACCGCGCCACGCCAGCGCTGAGCGGTCGCCCGGCCGAGGCTCGCGGAGCCCCGCGTCGCGCGCCGAGGACCGCCGCGGCGCGCGGCGCCCACCGCCGGCGACCGGGACCCGCGAAGCGAGGGAGGGGCGAGGGCCTCCCGGGCGCCTATCGCTTCTTCGGCGGCAAGGGCGGCGCGGGGAAGACCACGTGCGCGGCCGCGGCGGCGATCGCGGCGGCCGAGGACGGGGGGCACGTCCTGGTGCTCTCGACCGACCCGGCGCATTCCCTGGGCGACGCCCTGGGGACGCGCCTCGGACCACGGCCGGTCCGGGTCGTCGGCGTCCGCGGCCGGCTCGATGCGGTCGAGCTCGATGCCGACCGCGCCCTGGAGCGCTGGCTGGCGGCGCGCCGCGCGGCGCTGCGGGCGATCGCCGAGCGCGGGACGTACCTCGACGACGAGGACATCGAGCGGCTCTTCCGGCTCTCCCTGCCCGGCGTGGACGAGCTGATGGGGCTGATCGAGCTCACCCGCCTCGCGCGCGCCGGCGGTTACGGGGACGTGGTCGTGGACACGGCCCCCACCGGCCACACGCTCCGCCTCCTGGCCATGCCCCAGACCCTTCGTCGCCTCGCGACCGTCCTCGACCACATGTACGCGAAGCATCGCTTCCTCGCCGAGCGGCTCGGCGGCGCCTATCGTCCCGACGCCAGCGACGCGGTGATCGAGGAGCTCGACGCCCAGGGCCGCGCGCTCCACGCGCTGCTCCGCGACGCACGGCGGTGCGCGTTCTCGTGGGTCCTGCTGCCCGAAGCGCTCTCCCTCGAGGAGGCGAAGGACGCCGTGCGCGAGCTGGACCGGGCCGGGATGGCGGTGCGCGAGATCGTCGTCAACCGGGTCACCCCCGCGCCTGACCGCGCCTGCGGGCTCTGCGGGGGGCGCCGCCGGGCGGAGCGCACCGCCATCGCGGCCATCCGGCGGGCCTTCCCGGGCCGCCCGCTCCGCTTCGTGCCCGCCGCCGCGTCCGAGCCGCGTGGGCCGGCGCCGCTCCGCGCGGTCGCGCGCGCCCTGCGGGGGACTCCGCGCGCC
>JBIOTN010000137.1:0-2276 GCA_044866005.1 Candidatus Rokuibacteriota bacterium
TCTCGTCGAGGACCGGCCCGCGCGCCGCCGCCAGGCCGTGGCGCGCGAGGAAGTCGCGATAGTCGCCGCCCGCCAGAAAGCAGGCCTCCTGGCTCTCCGCCCGCCCGGCAGCCTCGAGGCCGGCCGCACGCGCCTCGGCCCGTGTCGCGTCCTTCCCCTGTCCTCCGAGCGGGAACCAGAGCCGCGGCAGGAGCCGTGGGTCGAGCCGGGCGAGCATGTACGACTGGTCCTTCGCCGGATCGGCGCCGCTCGCGAGCAGAAGGCGACCACGGTGCTCGACGAGGCGCGCGTAATGCCCGGTCGCAAGCCGCGCGGCGCCCACCCGCCGGGCAAAGGCGAGGAGCGCGGCGAAGCGGAAGCTCCCGTTGCAGCGGATGCAGGGGTTCGGCGTCTCGCCGCGCCCGTAGCCGGCCACGAAGGGGCGGACCACCGCGCCACGGAACCGGTCGCGGAGGTCCAGCGTGACGTGGGGGAAGCCGAGGCGGTGGCAGGTCGCGCGCGCCGCGAGGACGGCTTCCGGCGAGCAGCACACGCGGTCGGACGCCGGCCCTGCCGGGTCCGTCCAGAGACGGAGCGTGACGCCGACCGGCTCGCAACCCGCGTCGCGGGCCCGGAGGAGGGCCACGGCGCTGTCCACTCCGCCGCTCATGGCGACGGCTACGCGTCCCTCCTTCGCCGGGGCAGCGACCGCGGGGCCCAGAGCATCGTGCAGCGCGTCGCCGGCGAGCGCGGCCGCGGGAACCGCGGCCGCCTCGAGTGTCGTGAGCCCCCGGACGGACTCGCAGAGCTCGGCGACGCCCGGGCCCTCGCCCTGCGCTCGGGCGACTCGCCCCTCGGCCAGCTCGAGACGGACCCAGGCGAGGTCGCCGGCGCGGCTCGAGTTTCCGGTCAGCTCCTCCATGCGAAAGATGCGTGCCCCACCCTGCCGCTGGAGCTCCGAGCGTGAGGAACCTGGCGAACCAGGTGGGTGCCCTGCCGGCCGACGCGGTCGGCGGCGGTCGGACCCGGGCTCCCTTTCAGTGCGTGTTGGTTCTACATATGCGCCCGGAGCCACGCACAGGGTCGAGCACGCCTCTTCACTGTAGCCCCGCTAGCCGGCGAAGCGCCAGCGGATCCGCTCGGTCCCGCTCACACCCAGCTCCTTCGCAAGCGCCCGAGTGAGGTCGAAGTCGTGTCCGTCCCGGACGGGCCCGCGCTCGACGACCTCGGTCCGCACCTCCTTCCCTCCCCGCGCCACCACGAGGTCCACGCCGCACGGCAAGAGGGGATGGGCCACTCCCATCGTCCCGGAGTCGAGCTCGAGCCCGCAGGCGGTCGGTTCGGCGTAGGTCCTGGCCGGCACGAGCCCGACGAGCGCCGGTTCCCAGCGAACGCCCGGCTCCGCGGCCTGCGGCGGAGGAGCGGCGTCCGTCTCCCGGTCTCCGGCCGCCAGGACACCGAGGGTCGCGAGGAGCGCCGCGGCAGCCAGAGCCGCCTGGCGCTGGAGCAGCGCCGGGCTCACGACCGCGGCGAGCGGTCGAGCAGGCCCCTGAACGAGTCGCGGACGAGGCCGTCGAACTCGGCGGGCAGCGATCCGTCGGCCTGCGCGAACTGGCGCAGGTGAAGGAAGAGATACGACCACTCGCCGCGCCGCTCGGGATGCTCGCGGCTTTCGTCCCTGGCAATGCGCTCCAGATCCCACAGGTTCCAGCTGCGAGGCTCGACCGTGCGCGGCCGGAAGGCGACGACCGAGGTCTGCTCGGGCTCGGGCACCGCGTCGGGCTGCGCCGGCACCGGGGGCCGCTCGGGGCGCGGAACGGGCCGCAGACGCATGCGGCGTGTGCGGCGCCGCTCGCGCGTCGCCTCGGGAGGCGGCGGAGCAGGCGGCGGGACCGCTTCTGCGGGAGGTTCCGGGACGGAAGCCTCAGGCGCCTCGGGCGGCTCGGGCGGCTCGGGCTCGCGCTTGGGCTCAGCCGCCGGTTCGGGCTCGGTGGGCGTCGGTTCCGGCGCGGGAGGGGCGGGCGCCGGCGGCACCGCTGTGGGCGGCGCGTGCGGCTCGGGCTCGCGCGGGGGCGGCACGATCGCATCCGCCGGAGCCGGAGCGGGCTCGACGGAAGGCGGCGGCGCCGGCGGCGCCGGGATGACCTCGCCGACGGCGCCGGGCATGACCGAGCCGCGCCAGGCGAGCCACTCGATCGTCCAGGCGATGAGCAGCGCGGCGGCCATCACGGGCGGAACGACCCACCAGACAACGTCGAGCAGCCAGAGGCCTACGGCGACCAAGCCGATGAAGACGA
>JBIOTN010000138.1:0-40769 GCA_044866005.1 Candidatus Rokuibacteriota bacterium
CCCCCGCCTCGGGGCCGGGCAGGACCAGGGCGGACGGCGCCGGGGCGGCCGCGATGGGCGCGGCGGGTAGGGCGGGGGCCAGGGCCGGCGCCGCAGGCCGCGCCCCGGGAGCGGCGGGGGGCGCCGCGCCGGGACTCGCGGCGGCTCCCGCCACCGCGGCCGGCGGGAGCGGCGCCGCCGTCACCCGCGGCGGCGCGATCGGCGGCGCGGGCGGGAGCGGGGGCGGCTCGACCCCGGCGCGCGCGGGCTCGGGCGGCCGGTTCGCGGGCGCCGCCGCGGCCGGCGGGCCCGGCGCGAGCGCCGCGGGCGCCGGCGGAGCCGGGCGCGTCCGGGGCGCCGCGGGCGGCGCGACCGGGCCGGCGGGCGCGGCGGGTGGCGGCGCGGCGGTCGCGGGCGCGGGGACCGGCCGGCTCGCCGGGGCCGGCGGGGCGATCACGGCGACGGCGGCCGGGGGCGCGGGCGGGGGGCCCGGGGCGGGCCGGAGCATCCAGAGGAGCGCGGCCGCGTTCGCGAGGAGCACGAGCGCGACGAGCCACGGCGCCACGCCGCCGTCGCGCTTTCGACCCGCGACGTGGACGGTCTCCAGCGTCGGCACGCGCACGACCCGCCGCTCCCGCTCCGCCTTCCTCAGCGCGTCGAGGATGTAGGACATGGCGCGTCAGCGCTGTGGCGCCGACAGGGACGGCGTGCCGGGCTCACGCGCGGCGAGCGTCAGGTGCGCGAGCGTCTCCTCGCCGACGATGCCGTCGGCCACGAGCCGCCGGCTCCGCTGGAACGCGATCACGCGCGCCTTCAAGAGCTCGTCGTAGCGCTCGGGGTCCCCGGTCGCGGCCGCGCCGCCCTCCACCGCGGCGAGCCGCTGCCGGAGCCAGGCGGCGTCCTTGCCGCGCGCGCCGGGCCGGATGAGGAGGCCGTCGAGCGCGGGCGGCTTCCACAAGAGCCAGAACGCCCCCGTCCAGTAGCGGTCCACCTCGGCGAGCGGCACCGTGTAGGCGCGCTCGGCGAGCTCGAGCGTCGCGCGCTCGTCGCCGAGCCGCGTCACCGTCGCCCAGTGCCGGTCGCCGGCCGGCGTCACCAGCTCGATGACGACCGGCACGTCGAAGGGCCTGAGCCGCATCCAGGTGCCCGCCCGGACGAGGCACCGCAGCTCGCCCATCCGCCCGTCCTCGCACGCGCGCGTGGGCGCCACGCCCGCCTGGTCCGGGTGCCACCGCGCGTAGAGCCGGGCGAGGGCGGCGGCCCGGTCGCTCTGGAGGCCCGGCGTGGCGAGCAGGTCGGCGAGCCTCGGCGTCGCGCCGGCCTCCGGAGCGGCCGTCGCGGGGGGGCGTGCCGCGGTCATCGTGACCGCGCTCGGCCGCGCGCTCGCGCGGCCGAGCGACGGGACGATCGACGTCAGCCGAGCCGGGCCGACCGCCACCCACGCGCCGGCGAGCGCCGCCGCGAGCCCCAGGGCCGCGAGCCCGAGCGCCGTGCGGGCGGGCGCCGGCCGCGCCCGCCGGCCCAGCACCTCGCGCGCGGCCTGGCGCGCGGTCCCCGCGTCGATCCGCTTCCGGTTGCTGGCGTAGGCGCCGAGGAGCGCCCGATCGCAGATCACGTTGATGAGCCGCGGCACGCCCCCCGCGGCCCGATGGATCTCGCGGACGGCGCGCTCGCTGAACACGCGCCCGTCGTCGGCGGCCGGGTCGTCGCGCCCCGCGACCCGGAGGCGGTGATCGATGTAGTCGCGGGTCTCCGGGGGGGCGAAGGGCAGCAGGTGGTAGCGGGCCGTCACCCGCTGCGCGAGCTGGCGCAGCTCCGGCCGCGCCAGCATGGCGCCGAGCTCCGGTTGCCCGATCAGGATGATCTGGAGGAGCTTCTCCCGCTCCGTCTCGAGGTTCGTCAGCAGGCGGATCTGCTCCAGCACGTCCGGGCCGAGGTCCTGCGCCTCGTCGATGACGAGGACGGTCCGCCGGCCGGCGGCGTGCGCCTCGAGGAGGTGCCGGTCGAGGGCGTCCACGAGCTCCTTCAGGCTCGTCGTCTCCCGCGGGTAGGGGATCCGGAGCTCGTCGCAGATCGTGCCGACGAGCTCGAGGGCGGTGAGCCGCGGGTTCAGGATGAGCGCGACGTCCACCTCGGGCGGCAGCTCGGCCAGGAGCGCGCGGCAGAGCGTGGTCTTGCCCGTGCCGACCTCGCCGGTGAGCTGGACGAAGCCGCCGCCCTCCCCGATGCCCCACAGGAGGTGGGCGAGGGCCTCCCGGTGCCGCTCGCTCATGAAGAGGAAGCGCGGATCGGGGGCGATGGAGAACGGCGCGTCGGTCAGCCCGAAGTACGACGCGTAGAGCGCCCGGACGGGCCTGGGGTCACTGGAGAGCCGGCTCTGCGCCATGGGGTCTCGCTGCCGTCCCAGCATCTTGGCACCGTGGCGGCGAGGAGGCAAGCCTCCACGACCCCCCGCGTCTCGGGTATAGTCGTCCTCGGAGAGCCGCGCCGTCCACCCACCTGACAGGAGGCGACCCAGACATGGCCCAGCTCCGGATTCCCCTCGACGCCAAGCGGTTCGCGACCGGCCTCAGCTGGAAGGACTACCTCGCCCAGATGGGCGACACCCGGGCGCGCACCGAGGAGAACTACCAGAAGGCGACGCTCACGGAGGAGGAGCGGAAGTTCTTCGGCGGCATCGGCCAGGTGCGCCACGCGCTCATGCTCGCCGAGAACTGGTGCGGCGACGTCCACCGGAGCTCGCCGCTCCTCGCCCGGATCTGCGAGGCGATGCCGCAGTGCGACCTGCGCGTCTTCTTCCGGGACCAGAACCTCGACCTGACCGACTGCTTCCTGAACAACGGCTACCGCTCCATCCCGGTCGTGGTCTTCTTCGACCAGGACTGGAACGAGATCGGCCGCTGGATCGAGCGGCCCCACGCCGGGACGCAGCGCATGTTCGCCATCCGCGCGAAGACCACCGAGGTCGCGCCGCCCGACCAGCAGGAGGCGGCGATGAACGAGTTCCGGAAGCAGTTCCTGGCCGCCTACCACGCCCCCGACGGGCTCTGGCGGGAGGCCGCCAAGGAGGTGCGCACCCTCCTCGAGACGCGCCTCGGCCTCGCGGTCGCGAGGTAGCGGACCGGGGCGACTGCTTTTCGAGCGGCGGCTTTGCCGCCGCAACGGTGGGGGGGCATCGGGGGGGTCTTCCGAGACCCCCCCGAAGAAGCTACTGGAGCCAGGCGAGCATGGCCCACCCGCCGAGCATGACGAGGAGGATGGCGACGATCAGCCCCACGAGGGCCGACCGCGAATGCCCCCCGAACGGCAACACCTCGGCCTGACAGACGGTGCACCGGCTGCCCGCCTCCGGCCAGGTGATGACGCCGAGCTCGCATCGGCCGCAGCGCCATCCGCCGTCGGGCTCGGGCTCACACCAGTACACGACGCCGCTCTCCGAGCTCACCGCGATCGAGCCGGACTTGATGGTCGCGTCGGGGGGCGCCGGCAACGCCCGCGGCGGCGCCGCCGAGGGTGCCGCCGGCCAGGCCGCCGCGGGGTCGGGCGGCACCGCGCTCGGCGTCAGGAGCGACGCGCGCCGCGTGACGACCGACGGCCGCGGGGCGAGCGCGCCCGCGGAGCCGGACGCCGCGGGTGCCCCGCCGGCCGCCCGGGCGCCCACCGGGCTCAGGACGCTCTGGATCACCGAGCGGAAGGCTTCGGCGGTGACCGGCTTGGGCAGGAACGCGAGCGCGCCCGCGTCGAAGGCGCGTTTCCGGGCGTCGGGCTCGTCCGAGCCGAGGATGACGAGGGGCGTGAACCGGTTGGCCGCGAGGCCGCCGATCTTCAGGGCGAACGCGTAGCCCTCGCTGCCGGCCACCGTGATGTTGAGCACGATGCCGGCGTACGGGCTCGCGCCGAGCTTCGTCCGCGCCTCCTTCTCGTCCGTGACGGGGTCCACGGAATAGCCGGCGTCGCCCAGGACCTTCTGCTCCAGGCGGAGGAGAGCGGGATCGTCCTCGATCAGCAGGATCGTCTTCACCGGATGCTCCGAGACAGTCGACGCAGAGAGTGAGATGAACATAACACCGGCCGTCCCGGAAGGCCGCAGAAAGCCGCGTCCCAAATGAGAAGCCCGGACCGCCGCCGGCGCCCACCCTCGGGCCAGGCGCGCGCCAGGCCGTGAAATCGTCCCGGCCCGCGCCGCGCCCGGCCGAGGCGCAGGCGACCCATCGCACCGCGCTCCGGGACGCGCTCCGGGCCGGCCCGCAGACCGCCCGCGAGCTCTCGGCCCGGGTCGGGCTCCCGGAGAAGCAGGTGGCCGGGCACCTCGAGCACCTCGGCCGCTCGCTCCGGGCCGCCGGCGAGCGGCTCCACGTCGAGCCCGCCCGCTGCCTCGACTGCGGCTTCGTCTTCCGCAAGCGCGACCGGCTGAGCCGGCCGTCCCGCTGCCCGGTCTGTCGCAGCGAGCGCCTGGACGCGCCCCGCTTCGCGATCCTCGCGGAATGACCGGCCGCCGGCTCTCCGAGCCCTCGTTCGCCTTCCTCCTCAACGCGCCGGCGCTCTTCGCGATCGTCCTGCTGGTCGGGTATCCGATCGTCTACTCCGCGTGGCTCAGCCTCCACCGCCTGAATCTCAAGCGCCCTGCCCTCTACCGGTTCATCGGCGTCGCGAACTACGTCACGCTCCTCGGCGCCGACGAGTTCTGGGCCGCCCTCGCCGTGACGCTCGCCTTCACCGCCCTCGCCGTGGCCCTGGTCGTCGTGCTCGCGATCCTCGTCGCCCTCCTGCTCAACGAGCGCTTTCCCGGTCGCGGCCTCGTCCGGACGCTGGTCCTGGTCCCCTGGGCGATCCCTCCGGTCGTCAACGGGCTCATGTGGCAGTGGATCTACGATGCCAAGGTCGGCGCCCTGAACGGGCTCCTGGTGACGCTCGGCGTCTTGTCAGGCTACCGGGGCTGGCTGTCGGATCCGACGAGCGCCCTCCTCGCCCTGGTGACGGCGCACGTCTGGAACGCCCTCCCGCTCGCCGTCATCCTGCTCCTCGCGGCGCTCCAGGGGATCCCGGTCGAGCTCTACGACGCCGGGCGCGTGGACGGCTCGGGCGGCTGGCGCCTGTTCCAGCACGTCACGTTGCCGTGGCTGGCCCAGCCGCTCCTCGTGGTCCTCGTGCTCCAGACCATGCTGGCGATCCGGGTCTTCGACGTCATCTACGTGCTGACCGCCGGCGGCCCGGGCACGGCGACCACCACGCTCGTCTGGCAGACCTACCTGACGACCTTCGACAGCCTTGACTTTGGCCTCGGCAATGCCTATGCGTATACCGTCAGCCTGCTCACTCTCGGGCTGGCGCTCGTGTACTTCCGCGTGCTCTACCGGCGAGGAGAATTCGAGGCGTGACGGCCGCCAAGCGCGATCTCGGCTCGTCGTCGGTCGCCCGGCGGCGCCGGCGGACCGCCTGGCTCACCCTCGCCGGCGTGGCGGTCGCCGCCTACGTCCTCCTGCCCTTCGCGTGGCTCGCGCTCACGAGCGTCATGAACGAGCAGGATGCGATGGCCGTGCCGCCTCACTGGGTGCCGGCGCGGCCGACGCTCGCCAACTACGCCACGTTCCTCGCGCCCGCCGGGACGCGCGCGGTCGTCGGGAGCCGGGCGGCCGAGAACACGGTGCCCGGCATCGTCAACTCGATCCTCGCCGCCACCGGCACGGCGGCCCTGAACCTGGCGCTGGGGGTCCTGGCGGGGTACAGCTTCGCCCGGCTGCGCTTCCGCGGCCGGGCGCCGCTGCTCTTGCTCTACCTCGGCTCACGGATGGTGCCCGGCATCGCCCTCATCGTGCCGCTCTACCTGGTCATCCAGCGGCTCGGCCTCCTCGACACCCTCCTGGCGCTCGTCCTCACCTATCTGACCTTCACCCTGCCGTTCACCATCTGGCTGCTCAAGAGCTACTTCCAGGGGATTCCCCGGGAGCTGGAGGAGGCGGCGCTCGTCGACGGTTGCAGCTTTCCGCGGATGGTGGGGCGGGTGCTGCTGCCCGTCGCGGCGCCCGGCCTCGTGGCCGCGGCCATGTTCGCCTTCATGACCGCCTGGAACGACTATCTGTTCGCGGTCATCCTGACCTCCAGCATGGCGGCGAAGACGGTCCCCGTCGTCGTCGCGGGCTTCGCCACCGACGTCACCACGGAGCGAACGCTGATGGCCGCGGGAGGAGTGCTGGCGGTCGTTCCGCCGCTGGTCCTCGCCTTCGCCTGCCAGCGGCTCATCGTCCAGGGACTCGTCTCGGGTGCGGTGAAGGGCTGAGCCGCGCCAGAAAGGACACCGGCCATGTCCCACGCGCTCTCTCGCCGTCGCTTCCTCGCCAGTGCCGGGGCCGGGCTCGGCCTCGCGGCCGCCGGCTGGCCCCGCCCCGTCGCGGCCGCCCAGACGGTCGTCCGCTTCTCGGGCTGGGCGTTCGAGCCGCAGGTCGTCGAGGCGAACGTGAGGCGCTTCATGGAGCAGAACCCGGACGTCAAGGTCGAGTACACCCCGCTCGACCTCCAGCTCTACAACGAGAAGATGGTCGCGCTCTTCAACGCGGGCACCCAGCCCGACGCCTACTACGTCCGCGACATCAACCTGGGCGCCTGGGTCGAGGCCGGCTGGGTCCAGCCGATCGACGGGCTGCCGGGGCTGCCCGAGCTGGACCGCGACATCTTCCCGTTCAACGTGGAGGCCCTCGGCTACAAGGGCAAGCAGTACGGCACGCCCTACTACGGCGACATCTACGTCTACCTGTACGATCGGAAGCTCGCGCAGAAGGCGGGCGTGGAGAAGGGGCCGGTCACGCTCGACCAGCTCAAGCAGGCCGCGCTCGCCGTCAAGAAGGCGGGGCTCGCCGAGTACCCGATCCTCAAGGGCTTCAAGACGAACGTGGACGGGCTCAGCGAGTTCTGGTCGATGGTCTTCGCCTCCGGCGGAAACCTCTTCGACGAGGGGCTCGAGCCGCTCTACCCGGACCGGGACAAGACCGCGCTGGGCGTCCTGGAGTGGCTCGTCCAGGCGATCCACGACTGGAAGATCCTCGACCCCAGGGGGCTGGAGCTCGACGAGACGCAGGCCCGCGACGTGTTCGTCAACGGTCAGGGCGTGTTCACGTCGAACGTCGGCAACGTGCTCCCCCGCGCCAACAACCCGAAGCTCAGCAAGCGCGCGGGCGACATCGCGCCGGCCCGCTTCCCGGGTCTCAGCGATGCCGGCAAGGGGCCGATGGGGTGGACGCGGCTCTACTGCATCGACGCCAAGACCAGGGTAAAGGACGCGGCCTGGCGGCTCATCTACTACATGGGCGGCAAGGACAAGAACGGCGTCTACTACACGGCCAAGGACTGGTACTCGAAGTACGGCGTCGGCTACGCCTTCATGTCGCTCGACCGGGACCCGGAGATGATCAAGGTCCACCGGGATGCCGGCTGGGACCTCGAGGTCCGGAGCCAGCAGTACGCGACGGCTCGGGCGCGGACCAACATCAAGGCGCCCTGGTACAACGAGTGGGACCGCTTCACCCAGCAGCAGATCCAGAACGCGCTCGTCCGAAAGGCCAGCCCCCGGGACGCGCTGGCGGCGTCGGCGAACAAGGCGCGCGACCTCAAGAAGCAGTGGAGCTAGACGGCCTCTACTGTCTGGAGCGCCAGGGAGCAGAGCCGGCCGTCCTCTGTGTCCACGGCTACTGCCAGTCGTCCGCCTACTGGGCGCCGACGCTCGACCGGCTGGCCCGGGCGGGGCGCCGCGGCCTGGCCCCCGATCTTCCCGGGTTCGGCGCCTCCGCGCGCATGGCTGGCCCCTACACGATGGAAGCCTACGCGGACGTCCTGGCGGCCCTGCTCGACGCGCGCGGTCTCGAGCAGATCGCGCTGGTCGGCGGCTCGATGGGCGGCGTCGTCGCGCAGCACTTCGCCCTCCGCCACCCGAAGCGGCTCGCCCGGCTGCTCCTCGTCGCGACCGGCGCCGCCATGGCCGACCCCGCCGCGGGACGCGCCCGGGCCGAGGCGGTGGCGGGCGCCCCGTGGAACGAGGCCGCGGTCCAGCCCATCGTCGCCGGCTTCTTCCGGGCGCCCCCGCCCCCCCACGCCCTCGCGCGCTACCAGGCGATCGCCCTGCTGGCGTCGCACGCCGCGGCCGTCGAGGCGGCGCGGTCGAACGCCGGTTCGCGCACCCTCGACCGGCTGGCGGAGATCCGGGCGCCCACGCTCGTCATCCAGGGGCGCCACGATCGGGTGCGCACGCCGGAGCACGGGGCCGGGATGCGCGACCGCATCCCCGGCGCGCGCCTCGAGGTCCTCGAGCACTGCGGGCACACGCCGCAGCTCGAGGCGCCGGAGGAGTTCCACCGCCTCGCGCTTTCCTTCCTCCTGGGCCCCCGCCAGTGAGCGCAAGAGGCGCGTGATGCCGATCCGGGCCTGGGCCTGGGAGACGGCGCTGACGGGCGTCGTCCCGCCGCTCATCTCGCCGCTCGGCCGCGACGGCGAGCCGGACGCCGGGGCGCTCGGGGCGCTGGTCGAGCACGTCCTGGCGGGCGGGGCGAGCGGGCTGTTCGTGCTCGGCGGCTGCGGGGAAGGGGCCTGGCTGACCGCGGCTCAGCGCGGGGCCGTCATCCGCGCGGCGGTCAAGCGCGCGGGCGGGCGCGCACCGGTGCTGGCGGGCGTCATGCTGCCGGCGAGCGGGCCGGCCGTCGAGGCCGCGCGGCAGGCCGCGGGCGAAGGGGCGGACGCGGTCGTGGTGGGCTCGCCCTATTACCTGCCGGTGGACGCGGGCGCGCAGGCGCGGCACGTCGAGGCGGCGCTGGCGGCGGTCCCGGTGCCTGCCCTCCTCTACAACATCCCCCAGGCGACCCACCACGTCCTGGCCCCGGAGACCGTGACGGCGCTGGCGCGCGAGCCGCGGATCGTCGGGATCAAGGACTCGGCCGGGGACTTCCAGGCCTTCCAGGCCTTCCTCGCCGTCCGGCGCGCGCGCCCCGACTTCCGCGTCCTCCAGGGCGCCGAGGCACTCGCCGCGGCGAGCCTCCTCCAGGGGGCGGACGGGCTGGTCCCGGGGCTCGGAAACGTCGCCCCGCGGCTGTGCGTCCGCCTCCGCGACGCCGCGCGGCGTGGCGACATCGCGGCCTGCCGGCAGCTGCAAGAGGAGATCGCCGATCTCGCCACGGTGTACGCGCAGGGGCACTGGCTGCCGGCGCTGAAGGCGGCGTGCGCGCTCCTCGGGCTCGGCGATGGGCGTCCCGCGCCCCCGCTCCTGCCGGCCACGCCCGGCGAGCGCGAGGCCGTCGCCGCCGTCCTCCGCCGGCGCGGTCTGCGCCCCGCCGACGTGGCCCGGGCGGCCCCTTGACAGGGCGCGCGCCGTCCTGCTAACTGATCGACCAATTTCACGGTATCCAGAGGGAGGCGCCTCATGTCGAAGCCGAAGCGGACCCTGACCCGACGGCAGTTCCTTCGCGAGACGACGCTGGCCGGGGCCGGGGCCCTCGTCGCGAGCGCGGCCCCGCGGGCGCTGGCCCAGACGCAGCTCCCCCAGACCAAGGTGGGGGCCCAGCTCATCGGGAAGCTGGAGGGGCCGGAGCTGATCGTCGACCCGGCGCGGTGGCCGAAGAAGTTCGCCGAGGCGCCGATGCTGGCCGAGCTGGTCAAGCAGGGGAAGCTCCCGCCGGTCGAGCAGCGCGTCCCGCAAGAGCCGCTCGTCATCAAGCCGGTCCACTCGATCGGCCGGTACGGCGGGACCTGGCGGCGCGGGTTCACGGGCCCCGGCGACAGCGAAAACGGCAACCGCATCGTCTCCGCGGACAAGGTCCTCTTCTGGGACTACACCGGCGCCAAGGTGATGCCGAGCGTGGCGAAGGACTGGAAGATCTCGGACGACGGCAGGACGGTGACGATCTCCCTGCGCAAGGGGATGAAGTGGTCGGACGGCCAGCCCTTCACGGCCGCCGACTTCCTCTTCTGGTACGAGGACATCTACCTGAACAAGGAGCTCCAGCCGGTCCCCAACCCGGACTTCATGATCAACGGCAAGCCGGGGACGCTCCGGAAGCTCGACGACCACACGGTGGTCTTCGAGTTCCCGGAGCCGAACTACCTGTTCGTGGACATCCTGGCGGGCAGCACCGCGATGGGCGGCGGCCAGGCGCTCCAGCAGCACGCCGGCCGGACGATGGGCGCCTACACCCCGGCCCACTACATCAAGCAGTTCCACCCCAAGTACGTCGGCAAGGACGAGGCCGACCGGACGGCGAAGGCGGCCGGCTTCGACGGCTGGATCGCCTACATCAAGAACCGGTGGGACTGGCGGCTCAACCCCGAGCTCCCGGTGTTGACCCCCTGGAAGACGGTCACCCCGATCAACAACCCGACCTGGGTCCTCGAGCGGAACCCCTACTTCTACTGCGTGGACAGCGCGGGGAACCAGCTCCCGTACCTGGACCGCATCTCCATGGGGGTGGTGGAGAACCTGGAGGTGCTCAATCTCCGGGCCATCGCCGCCCAGTACGACCTCCAGGAGCGCCACACCAGCATGGCCAAGCTCCCCGTGTTCCTGGAGAACCGCGACAAGGGCAACTACGACGTCAAGCTCGACCCGGCGCTGAACGGGTCGGACGCGACGCTCCAGACGAACCAGGCGTACGAGGCCGACCCCGAGGTCGCGAAGTGGCTCCACCACGCGGACTTCCGCCGGGCGCTCTCCATGGGGATCGACCGCGACCAGCTCAACGAGACGTTCTGGCTCGGCATCGGCATCGCGGGCTCGGTCGCCCCGAACGAGGCCCTGGCCTACAGCCCGGGCCCCGAGTGGCGCAAGAAGTGGTCCACGCTCGACGTGGCCCAGGCCAACCAGCTCCTCGACCGGATCGGGCTCCGGCAGAAGGATGCCGACGGCTACCGCGTCCGGACCGACGGCAAGGGGCGCCTCCGCATCGAGCTGCAGACCTCGGCGGGCGCCTTCATCCCCCACACCCAGATCGCCGAGATGATCAAGGAGCAGTGGAAGAAGATCGGCGTCCAGGCGGACGTCAAGGAGCTGGAGCGGAGCCTCTTCTTCACCCGCATCCGGTCCAACGAGCACCAGATCGCGCTGTGGGCCAACGACGGCTCCGAGGTCCTCTACCTCTTCCCGCGCCACGCGCTCCCGGTGGACCCGGTCGAGGCGCTCCTCGGCCACCCCATCGCCGACTGGTACGCGAGCGGCGGGAAGGCGGGGAAGGCGCCCCGGGATCCCCAGCTCCTCAAGGCGCTCGAGCTGTTCAAGTCGGCGGGCGGCAAGAAGACCGAGGAGCGCTACCGGATCGCGCAGGAGATCTTCCGGATCATGGTGGACGGCCAGTACTCCATCGGCACGGTCGGGCAGTCGCCGGCGACGATGGGGGTGCGGATCGTGACCCGGCGCATGGGGAACATCCCGTCGCGGCAGATCAACGCCCAGCACTGCCGGACGCCGGGCAGCTCCCACCCCTCCACCTTCTACTACAAGGCGTAAGGGCGTCCTCGCGTCCTCCCAACCCTTCCTCTCCCCCGCCTCGGGGGAGAGGGGAAGGGTGAGGGGCTCCACCATGCTGGTCTGGCCGGAACCGCCGCGCCTCGCACCGACGAGCCTCGCGATGCTCAGACCGATGGGGCTGATCGTCGTCCTGACCCTCGGCGTCCTCGCCGCGCCGCTCGCCGCCGAGGCCCAGCAACCGCCGAAGGTCCCGCGGGTCGGCGTGTTATGGCCCATTTCGGACGACCCGATGTTGGAAGCCTTTCGGCAAGGGCTGCGCGAGCTCGGCTACGTCGAGGGTCAGAACGTCGGGCTCGAGTACCGGTACGCGCAGGGGAAAGATGCCCTGCTCCCCGAGCTCGCGGCCGACCTGGTCCGGCTCAATGTGGACGTCATCCTGACGTGGGGGACGCTCGCGGCCCGAGTTGCCAAGCAAGCGACCTCGACGATTCCCATCGTCAACGGCTCCATGAGTGACCCGGTGCGGGCGGGGCTCGTCGCCAGCCTCGCGCGGCCAGGCGGGAACCTGACCGGGTTGACCAGCCAGACGCCGGTGTTGACGGGGAAACGGGTGGAACTGATCAAGGCCGTCGTTCCAGGGCTTTCCCGCGTGGCCGTCCTCTCGACCCCCAATCCGACCGCCCAGCTCGGGCTGCAAGAGACGGAAGTCGCCGCCCGATCGCTGGGGGTGCGGCTGCACGCCCTGGAGGTGCGCGGTCCGGAGGACTTCGACAGCGCCCTGGGGGGCGCCGCCAGAGAGCGCGCCGGGGCGCTCATCGTGCTGCCGGATCTGCTGTTCAACCAACACCTCAGGCGGCTCGTGGACCTCGCCGCAAAGCACCGGCTCCCCGCAACGTACTTCAGCAGGGACTTCGTGGAGGCGGGGGGCCTCATGTCCTACGCACCGAGCTTCTCCGGCATGTTCCGGCGCGCCGCTACCTATGTGGACAGGATCCTGAAAGGCATGAAACCCGGTGACCTCCCGATCGAGCAGGCCGCGCAGTTCGAGCTGGTCATCAACCTCAAGACCGCCAAGGGGCTCGGGCTCACGTTTCCCCAGTCCGTTCTCATCCTGGCGGACGGCGTCATCGAGTAAACCCGGCGCCAGCCACCCGTGCTCGCCTACCTCGTCCGCCGCCTGATCCTCGCCATCCTGACGGTCTGGGCCATCTCCGTCCTCTCCTTCGTCATCATCCAGCTCCCGCCGGGCGACTACATCACCTCCTACATCGCCCAGATGTCGGCCTCGGGCAGCTTCGTCTCCCAGCAGGAGGCCGACGCCCTCCGCGAGCAGTACGGCCTGGATCGGCCGCTCTGGGTCCAGTACCTCCGCTGGATGAAGCTGGTCCTCCAGGGCAACTTCGGCATGGCGCTGGAGTGGGGCCGCCCGGTCTCCGAGGTGATCGGGGACCGCCTCTGGCTCACCATGGTCGTCTCCGTCGCCGCGGTGCTGCTCACCTGGTTCCTGGCCCTCCCCATCGGCGTCTACTCCGCGGTCCGCCAGTACTCGGCCGGCGACTACCTCGCGACGTTCGTGGGCTTCGTCGGCCTCGCCGTGCCGAGCTTCATGCTGGCCCTCGTCCTCATGTACTTCGGGTTCACGCTCTTCAACGCCAACATCGGCGGGCTCTTCTCCCCGGAGTACGCGGACGCCCCGTGGACGTGGGCCAAGGCGTGGGACATGGCGAAGCACCTGCCGCTGCCGGCCGCCATCCTGGGGCTGGCGGGGACCGCGCAGCTCATCCGCATCATGCGCGCCAACCTGCTCGACGAGCTCCGGCGCCCCTACGTCATGACGGCCCGCGCGCGCGGCCTCCCGGAATCCCGGGTCATCCTCAAGTACCCGGTGCGCGTCGCCCTCAACCCGTTCGCGAGCACGGTCGGGTACCTCCTGCCCTACGTGGTCTCGGGGAGCATCATCGTCTCGCTGGTCCTGAGCCTCCCCACGGTCGGCCCGCTCCTCCTCCGGGCCCTGGTCGCCCAGGACATGTTCCTGGCCGGCACGATCGTCCTCCTCCTCGGGGTGATGACCGTGGTCGGCACCTTCATCTCCGACCTCCTCCTGATGTGGATCGACCCCCGGATCCGGTTCGAGAGCCGGAGCTAGTCGCCGGCGCGGGCGGCGCCAGCGGCCTGGCCGCCGCGGTCGCCGAGGAGCGCGTCTCGGTCGCCACCCAGTGGCAGCTCATGTGGTGGCGCTTCCGGCGCCACCGGCTGGCCATCGCGGGGACGATCGTGGTGTTGCTCTTCTACGGCGGCGTGCTGTGCGCCGATTTTCTCGCCTATGCCGATCCGAGCGCGTCGGAGGCGCAGCGCTCGCTCCTCCCGCCCCAGCCGATCCGCTGGCTCGACGAGGGCCGCTTCCGCCCCCACGTCTACGGGCTGGCCGGCCGGCGCGACCCGATCACGCTCAAGCGCGTCTACACGCCCGACCCCGAGAAGAAGATCCCGGTGCGGTTCTTCGTGGAGGGCTTCCCGTACCGCTTCCTGGGGCTCGTCCCGGCCCGGCTCCACCTGCTCGGGGTCGAGGGGCCGCGGGCGGAAGAGGCGATGTTCCTCCTCGGGACCGACGAGCAGGGCCGCGACCTCTGGTCGCGCCTCATGTACGGGACGCGGACCTCCCTCACCATCGGCCTCGCGGGCGTCGCCCTGAGCCTGGTCCTCGGCGTCCTGCTGGGCGGGATCTCCGGACTCTACGGCGGCGTCGCCGACACCGTCATCCAGCGCGCCATCGAGATCGTGCGCTCGATCCCGACGATCCCGCTCTGGATGGGGTTGGCGGCCGCGCTGCCGAACGACTGGACGATCATGCAGGTCTACTTCGCCATCACGGTCATCATCTCGCTGATCGGCTGGACCGAGCTGGCGCGCGTGGTGCGCGGGCGCTTCCTCTCGCTCCGGGAGGAGGACTTCGTGATGGCGGCCGAGCTGGCGGGGTGCAGCCGGACGCGGATCATCGTGAGCCACCTGGTGCCGTCGTTCCTCTCCCACATCATCGCCGCCACCACGCTGGCGATCCCGGCGATGATCATCAGCGAGACGTCGCTCTCGTTCCTGGGGCTCGGGCTCCGCCCGCCGGCGATCAGCTGGGGCGTGCTCCTCCAGCAAGCGCAGAACATCCAGGCGCTGGCGATCTCGCCGTGGCTCCTGATCCCGGCTCTGCCCGTGACGGTCGTGATCCTGGCCTTCAACTTCATGGGCGACGGGCTGCGCGACGCGGCGGACCCCTATGGCCACTGAGCCGATCCTCGAGGTGCGGGACCTCAGGACCTATTTCTTCCCCGAGGAGGGGGTCGTGCGCGCGGTGGACGGGGCGAGCTTCGAGGTCTACCCGAGCCGGACGCTCGGCCTGGTGGGGGAGTCGGGCTGCGGCAAGAGCGTGACCGCGCGCTCGATCCTGCGCCTGATCGAGCGGCCGGGGCGGATCGTGGCGGGCGCCATCCGGCTCCGGCGGAACGGCCGCGGGGGCGGCGGCGCGCTCGACCTCACGGCGCTCGATCCGGGCGGACGCGAGATGCGCCGGGTGCGGGGCGGCGACATCGGGCTCGTCTTCCAGGAGCCGATGACCTCCTTCAGCCCGGTCCACACGATCGGCAACCAGATGATCGAGACGCTCCGCCTCCACGAGGGGATCGGGAAGGCCGAGGCCCGGGCCCGGGCGGTGGAGATGCTGCGCCTGGTCGGCGTCCCCCGGCCGGAGCGACGGATCGACGAGTACGCCTTCCAGCTGAGCGGCGGGCTCCGCCAGCGCGCCATGATCGCGCTCGCGCTCTCCTGCGGGCCCCGGATCCTCATCGCCGACGAGCCGACGACGGCGCTCGACGTGACGACCCAGGCGCAGATCCTGGAGCTCCTCCGCCGGCTCCAGGCCGAGCAGGGGATGGCGATCATCCTCATCACCCACAACCTCGGCGTCGTCGCCGAGATGTGCGACGAGGTGGCGGTGATGTACCTGGGGCGGGTGGTCGAGCGGGGCCCGGTGGACGCGATCTTCCACGCCCCCAAGCACCCCTACACCCGGGCGCTCCTCCGCTCCATCCCGTCGATCCACGCGCCGGTGCGGACGAAGCTCCCCACGATCGCGGGCTCGATCCCGCACCCCTACAACCACCCCGCCGGCTGCGCCTTCCACCCGCGCTGCCCGGAAGTGCTGCGCGGCGTCTGCGAGCGCCACGAGCCGCGGCTCCTGCCGGCGGGCGACAGCCAGGCGGTGAGCTGTTTCCTCCACCATCCGGTGACCGAGTGACGACCAACGGCGCGGGGCGGCTCCTCGACGTCCGCGGCCTCCGCAAGCACTTCCCCATCCAGAAGGGGTTCCTCCGCCGGGAGGTGGGCCGCGTGCGCGCGGTGGACGACGTGTCCTTCCACGTGGACCGGGGCGAGACCCTGTCGCTCGTCGGCGAGAGCGGCTGCGGCAAGACGACCACGGCGCGCTGCATCCTGCGCGCCCTGGTCCCGACGGCGGGGGAGATCCGCTTCCGGACCGGCGACGGCGCGGTCGTGGACGTGGCGAGCCTCCCGAAGAGCCGCCTCCGCCCGCTCCGCCGCCAGATGCAGATGATCTTCCAGGACCCCTTCTCGTCGCTCAACCCGCGCCGGACGCTCTTCAACATCATCGCCGAGCCCCTCGTCGCCAACCGGGTGGGGAGCGCGGCCGAGCGGGCGGACCGCGTCGCGGAGCTCTTGCGGCTGGTGGGGCTCCGGCCCGAGTACATGCGGCGCTACCCCCACGCCTTCAGCGGCGGCCAGCGCCAGCGGATCGGCATCGCCCGGGCGCTCGCCCTCCACCCGAGCCTGGTCGTGGCCGACGAGCCGGTCTCCGCGCTCGACGTGTCGGTCCAGGCGCAGATCCTCAACCTGATGCTCGACCTGCAGGCCCGCCTCGGGCTCACCTACCTGTTCGTCGCCCACGACCTCTCCGTCGTCAAGCACGTGAGCGACCGCGTGGCCGTCATGTACGTCGGCCGCATCGTCGAGATGACGACGACCGAGCGGCTCTACACGACACCGAAGCACCCCTACACCGAGGCGCTCCTCTCCGCCGTCCCCAAGCCGGACCCGCGGCTCCGGAGCCAGCGGATCGTGCTGGAAGGCGAGGTCGCCGACCCCGCCCACCCGCCCGCCGGGTGCCACTTCCACCCCCGCTGCGCCTACGCGCGCGAGGTCTGCCGGACGGAGACGCCGCGGCTGGAGGAGATCGAGCCCGGCCACTTCGTGAGCTGCCACCGGGCCCGCGAGCTGACCCTCCGCGGCGTCGGCGCGCCCTGATCGCCCGAGGCCCGTCGCCGGTACCGGGGGGGCCCGGGCCTCGTCCTCCATGTCCTGGGAGCTGGCGGGAGACGGCTTGGGCGGGGGATCGGGCCGTCGCCCGGCGGATTTTGGGCAGGGTTCGGCCTCGTCTGCACTAGACTCCTGCCATGTCTCCGGCGTCCTCGGCCTTCGTGCCCGGGGCCGAATCCTGAGCGGCGGCTCGGCCCGGGGCGCCCGCGGCCAGCGGAGAGAGGCTCTGAGAAGGTTGCTCCGAACGGCACTCGGGGTCTGCCTGGCCCCCGCCTTCGTGGCCTGCGCTGCGGGCGGCGGGCCGCCCGCCCTCACCGGGCCTCCCTGTGCGGCGCTCGCGCATGACCCCGCCCCGGCAGGCGAGTTCTGGTATCGGCAGGTGCGGTTCGCGAGTGGCCGCCTGACCATCGGCGCCCTGCTCAGCCGGCCGCCGGGCGCCGGTCCGTTTCCCGCGTACATCCACAATCACGGCTCGATGACCCCCGAGCGAGCCGCGGGGCCGCTGTGGAGCCTGCCCGACGAGCTCGACTTCAACCTCGTTCGCGCGGGCTTCGTCGTGCTGCGGCCGGCCCGCCGGGGCTATCTCGGGTCCGGCGGGCGGACGACGACGTACCTCGCCACCGGATCGAAAGCCAGCGCTCGCGAGGTCGTGAGCAGTGCGTACGACGAGGCGGACGACGTCAGGGCGGCGTTCGACTACGTGAAGGCGTGTCCATTCGTCGACCCGGCCAGGATCGCGATCGGTGGCCACTCGGTGGGAGGCCTCGTCACCATCATCGCCGCGGCGCGGCTCCCCGCCGCGGGGGCGGTCGCCAGCATCAATGGCGGCATCAGCTGGCGTGAGCGCGGCGAGCAGACGGGGACGTCGACGGTGCTGGCGGTGTTCGGCCGCGAGGCCGGCAAGATCGGAGCGCCGGTGCTCTTGCTCCACGGCGCGGAGGACCGGCTGGTGGATCCGGACCTCAGCCGGCGCTTGGCCGAGCTCCTGCGGCGCGTGGGGACGCCGGTCGAGCTGACCCTGTACCCCGGTGACCACTACCGGTTCCCGATCCCCGAGCTCGTGCGGTTTCTCGACCGCCGGCTCAACGAGGCGCGCTAGGTGTGCCCGAGCCGGGTCGATCGGGTGGGGACGCAATGACGACTCGACCGACGAAACGACTGCAAGAGCTGCTGCTGATGGCTGCCGCCTACTATGTCGTGGGCAGACTTGGATTGTTGTTGGCCATTCCTCCCGGATATGCAACGGCTGTCTGGCCGGCGTCAGGCATCGCCCTGGCCGGCACCCTACTGTTCGGGTATCGGGTGTGGCCGGGTACTCTGCTCGGGTCGTTCTTGGTCAACGTCTGGACATCCCTCGACACGACCAGTATGGCGTCGATTTCGAAGTCCGTATTTCTAGCGACCAGCATCGGTATGGGAGCGTCCGTGCAGGCTGTCGTGGGAGCTTTCCTCGTGCGCCGGTTCGTCGGATACCCGACTTCGCTGGTCGCGGAACACGATGTCGTCAAATTCCTGGCCCTCGGAGGGCCCGTCAGCTGTCTGGTAAGTGCGACGTTCGGTGTAACGAGTCTGCTCCTGGGCGGGGTCATCGGGTGGCCCGACTGACGAGGCCGAGGTCCGGGAGCTGATCGCCGAGATCTTGCGGGGACACGGCTATCGCATCCTCACCGCCGGCACTCCGCACGAGGCGATCGCACTCGCCGGCCGGTATCCCGAGCCCATTCATCTGCTCCTCACCGACGTGGTGATGCCCGAGATGAGTGGCCGCGCGCTCGCCGAGGCGCTGACCGCTACACGGCGTGAGATGAAGTTCGCGTACATGACGGGCTACACTGAGGATGCGATTGTCCATCATGGCGTCCTGGACTCCGGCACAGTGCTCCTGCCGAAACCCTTCACGCCGGCAGCGCTGGCCGGAGTCGTGCGCGAGGCGCTCGACGAGCCGGATCGCCTCCGTGAGGCGGCCGGGCAGGAAGGGTGAGCGCCACGCATTCGCTGCTGGCGTGACGGCTGCGGTCCCGGCACGTCCGTCGCGAGGACGTGTCGGCGCGGTGGCGGTCGCCTGCGCGCTGGCGGTGGCCGGCAGCGGGTGCGTCGACGAGGCGGCCTGGAAGGCCATCCACGGGCAGCCGATCGTGGAGCGTCCGCCTGACGGCGTCCTGCTCGCGCGGAGCGATATGAGTCCGCCCGCCCCGGCCATCCCCGGCTTCAACAATCAGGGACACATCGAGATCGTCTGGGCCTCCCCGCGGGACGTCGAGCTGCTGGGCGCGTGGTACGCCGACCGATTCGGGGGCCGATACGGCTTCCGACAATCGAGCGAAGGCGGCGGGATCCGGCTCGACGGGAGAGCCTCCGACTCGCCGGTTCGCGTCCTCGTGCGCCTGAGCCCGACCGGCCCCCGGACGATCCACCCCGACACCGAAAAGCAGCTCAAGCCCGCGCCGCCCGGCACGCGGACCTACGCGACGGTCCTCGTCTACGGGCCGGCGCCATGAGTAAGCAGGCGGAGCCCCGGCCTTCCCACCGGCAGACGGCAGGGCGGCAGCACAGACGGCAGGGCGGCTTGACCGGCTCCGGGTCGGTTCCTATGCGGCACTCGGGGTCTGCGCGGCCACCGCATTCGTGGCCTGCGCTACCGGAGGCGGACCGCCCGCCGTCGCCACGGCGCCATGTGCGGTGTTCGAGCGTGACCCCGTCCCGGCAGGCCACTTCTGGTATCGGCAGGTGCGCTTCGCGAGCGGCCGCCTGACGATCGGCGCGTTGCTGAGCCGGCCGCCGGGCGAGGGCCCGTTTCCCGCGTACATTCACAATCACGGCTCGATGACTCGCGAGCGAGCGGCGGGGCGGCTGTGGAGCCTGTCGTCGTGCTGCGGCCCGCCCGCCGGGGATACCTCGGATCCGGCGGGCAGACGACGACGTACTTCGCCACGCTGTCGAAGGTCAGCGCTCGCGAGGTCGTGAGCGCCGCGTACGACGAGGCGGACGACGTCCGGGCGGGCGATCACTACCGGTTTCCGATCCCCGAGCTGGTGCGGTTTCTCGACCGCCGGCTCAAGGGGCCGGCCGGGCCTCGGCTCGATTCCCCGTGACGCGCGTTCACGCCACCGCCACCGCGAGGCCCGATCCGCGGGGGACGCCTACCGCGCTCGTCGCCGCCCTCACCCTGGCCGTGGCGGCGGCGATGTTCGCGCTGGCCAGTCCCATCCCGCAGGACCCGGCCTACCACCACTTCGCCGACCGCCGGACGTTCCTCGGCATCCCGAACTTCGGCGACGTGGCCTCGAATCTCCCGTTCGCGGTGGTCGGGCTCTGGGGCCTCGGCCTCGTCACCCGCGCGTGGCGATCGAACGGGCGTCCCGCGTTCGTGGATCCGCGCGAGCGGTGGTGCTGGGCGGTCCTCTTCGCCGGCGTCGCGCTGACCAGCGTCGGGTCGGCCTACTATCACTGGGCCCCGGACAACGCGCGGCTCGTCTGGGACCGTCTGCCGATGACGCTCGGCTTCATGGGCGCGCTCGCCGCTGTCATCGCCGAGCGCGTCGGCCTCCGGACGGGGCTCGCGCTGCTGGGCCCGTTGCTCGTCCTCGGGCTGGCGAGCGTGTGGCTCTGGCACCGGGGCGAGCAGGTCGGGGCGGGCGACCTCCGCCTCTACGTGCTCGTCCAGCTCTATCCGCTGGTGGCGATCCCGCTCCTCATGGCCCTCTTCCCGCCCCGCTACAGCCGGGGGGGCGATCTCCTGCTCGCCGCCCTGGTCTATGTGGCGGCGAAGGGGCTCGAGCTGGCGGACGCCACGGTGTACGCGCGCGGCGGGGTCGTGAGCGGGCACACCCTGAAGCACCTGACGTCGGCCGCGGCCATCGGGCTCATCCTCGGGATGCTGGCCCGCCGGGTCCCCGTCGCGCCCCCGTCGCGCCCCCGCGCGCCATCGTCGGCGCCGCCGGTCTGACGGTCAGGCGGCCCGCGCGCCCGAGCGCACGCCGCGCCTCTTCGCGTAGACCTGCGTGAACTCGGCCCCCAGGAAGAGGATCAGCGCGGAGTAATACACCCACACGAGGACGACCACGAGCGATCCGGCCGCGCCGTAGGGCGACCCGACGGTGCCCCGTCCCAGGTAGACGGCGACGAGGAATTCGCCGATCGTGAAGAGCAGCGAGGTGACCGCCCCGCCGATCCACACGTCGGCCCACGCGACCTGGACGTCCGGCAGGAACTTGAAGATCGACGCGAAGAGCAGCGTGATGACGCCGACCGAGAGGACGAAGTTCATGGCCTGCAGCGCGTAGGCGGTATAGACGGTGCCGGGCAGCAGGTCGACGAAGTACGTCGCGATCGTCGCCAGGGCCGCGCTCAGGACGAGCGACACCATGAGCAGGAAGCCGATGCCCATCACCATGGCCAGCGACATGACGTAGTCCCGGATCATGCCCAGCAGGCCGCGCCCCGTCGGCGTCGTCACGCCCCACACGGTGTTCAGCGCGTCCTTGAGCTCGGCCACGAGGCCGGATGCCCCCAGCAGGAGCATGGCGATGCTGATGGCCGTGGCGATGATGCCGGCGGCGGGCTTCCGGGCGCTTCCGATCATGGTCTGGATGGTCCGGGCGCCATCCGCCCCGACGACCCCTTCGATCCGCTCGACGATCCGGCCCTGCGCGGCGGCTTCGCCGAACGCCAGCCCGGCGATCGCGATCAGGATGATCAGCAACGGGGCCAGCGAGAACACGGTGTAGTAGGCCAGCGCGGCGCTCAGCCGCGGCGCCCGGTGATCGAGCCACGCGGCGAACGTCTCCTTGACCAGCGTCACCGCGGTGTTCACAGCCTCATGGCCTCGGCGAGACGCGGGCCGACGTGCCCGGCTGGCCGGCCCGGCGCGGACGGGCGAGGCCGCGCCGGCCGGGCTAGAGCCTGGCCGTCAGGCCTCGGATGGCGCCGAACCGGATGACCCAGCCGCAGCTACCCGAACAGCCGTCGTTCAGGCAGGTGATGATCTCCGGATGGACGGGATCGATGGTGACCTTGCACCCGCCGGTGAGATCGCACTCGCACTGGAACGTCACGCCCAGGTTGATGCGACGCCGCATGAGGGCCACGCGGTTCTTCCCCAGCCTCTTGAAGCTGTACCCCTTGCTGCACCGGAGTGTCTTGCCCCGCCCGGGGCGCCTGGCTTTCCTGGCCATAACCGCTCCTTTCGCGTGAACCCATGACGCGGTGGGGCCGCCCCCGGCGTCAGGCGTGGTGTCCGGCCGGGTCAGGTCTATCCCGCCATCATTGCGTGCCGCCTGTCAACCGGCGGGTCGGGCGGCACCGGGCCTGCAAGCGCCTCGCCGCATGGCCCATGCCGTCCCGCGCCTGGCCGCCGCGCCCGGGCGGGTCCGCTTCGTGGACGCCCTCCGCGGGCTCGCCGTCGTCCTCATGGTCGTCAACCACACGGCGCGCTGGTGGCTCGCCCCCGCGGTGGGCGACGGGCGCGAAGCGCTCATCTACACGACGATGGCGCTGGCGGGGCCGACGTTCCTTCTCCTGGTCGGCTTCTCGCTGGCGCTCGGGTATCACCGCGCCACGGTGGCCGGCGGCCGGCCCTGGCGCGCGGTGGCGCGGCGGAGCCTCCAGCGCGCGGCGGGGATCGCCCTCGCCGGCTTCGCCCTCAACGCCGTCGTCTTTCCGGACGACCTGGTCGGCGCGCGCGTCCTCCTGAGCATCGCCCTGGCGCTCGTGGTCGCCACGCCGCTCCTCCCGCTCGCCCGCCGCCGGGCCGGCCGCCTCGCGCTCCTGGTCCTGGCCTTCGCCCTGTATGCGGCGTTCCCGCCGGCCGCCCCGGCCCTCGCCGCCTGGTCGCGCGCCCATCCCATCGCCGCGAGCCTGCTCTTCCGGGAGTTTCCGCTGTTCCCCTGGCTCGCGCTCGTGCTCCTGGGCGTGGTGCTCGGCTGGCACGAGGCCGCCGCGCCGGCCGCCGCGCGCCGGACCCGGCGCTACACGGCGATCGGCCTCGGCGGGCTCGCTGCCCTCCTCGCGTACGCCTGGCTCGAGCCGGCGACGCCGGTGGCCGCCCGCCTGGCCTTCGGCCGCGACCTCACGCTCAACGACTACTGGACCGCGGGGCCCGTGACCGCGGTGGGGATCACCGGCGCGCTGCTCGCTCTGCTCGCCCTCGCGTACGGGGTGGTGGAGCGAGGCGGCTGGTCCCTCCCGGGCCTCCTCCTCCTCGGCCGGGCGGCGCTCGTGCTCTACGTCGTCCACCTGGTCGTCGTGGTGGCCCTGGTCCGGGAGGCGGGCGGCCTCGTTCTCGGCGACTGGCCGAGCTACGCGGCGGCGACGGCGCTGCTCCTCGTGTTCCTGCTGGCGCTGGCCCGTGCCTGGCTCCTGCTTCGCGGCCGCTGGCAGGGCCGGCGGCGCCTCGTCCCGCGCCCCGCCTGATCTCCACGCCACGGCCCATCGCGCCGGGCGGCTGGCTCCCGCGCCGCCCGGGCGCCTCCGTACGTGCCGGGCTTGACAGCCTCCGCGGCTCCCCCATATGTTTCACTTAAGCGAGCTTCCCTAAAGATTGCCGGACCGGGAGGGGGAGGCAGCCGATGCTCCGACTCCCTGTGTCTCCGGCCCTCGCCCCCGCCCGGCGCCCCTGTCGCGCGTCATCGCCCGGTTCCCGTCACGCCCCGTCGAGGCCGGCCCACGTCCCGCGTTCGAGGAGGATCGCCATGCAGATCCCGCGCATGCTCGTGGTGTGTGTGCTCGTCGGGCTCGTTCCGGTCGGCTCGGCGCTGGCCGCGGATCCCGCGGTCGTGACCATCACGCCGGACGGCGGGCCGGCGACCTGGCAGGGGGCGTTCACGGTCGCGGGGGCCAACGTCTCGAACGCCGTGGCGCGCCAGCTCTGTCCGGGCGATCCGGGCGCGGTCCCCGGCGTCCACGAGTGCGACGTGCTCGAGCTGACGGTCAGCGTCCCGCCGGGGTTCTGGGACACCCACAAGGGCGGCGTCAGCATCGCGATCGACTGGGACTTCCTGGACCCCACGGGGTCCGCCAACGACTTCGACATGTACGTGTTCCGGAAGCCGCCATCCGGTGAGCCGGTGGCCAACCCGCTGGCCTCGTCGGCTCAGGGGGCGACGACCGAGGAGCACGCGCTCCTCTACAACCCCGAAGGGACGTACCTGGTGCGGGTCAACCCGTTCCTCGTCGCCGCCGAGGGGTACCGCGGCCGGGTCGAGTTCTTCTCCCTCGACGCGATCCCCGAGGCGCCCGGCGGCCTCCGGACGGTGCGCGCGTCCAGCACCGGGTTCCTCTCCTACTCGGAGCCGCACATCGCGATCGACCCGCTCGATTCAAACCACCTGGTGGCGGGATCGAAGATGTACCAGAACCTGGAAGCCTACCGCTTCAAGATCGGGACGTTCGTCTCCTTCGACGGCGGCCGGTCGTGGACCGACAACGGCCACCTGCCCGGCTATCCCGCGCAGACCGGGAGCGAGGCCGACTACTACATCACGAGCGACGTCTGGACGGCGTTCGACGACGAGGGGAACGCCTACGCGATGGTGCTCGACAACCCGGCGAACTCCGCGACGGGTGCCGGCTGGGGGATGTCCCTCCACAAGTCGACGGACGGCGGCCGGACCTGGAGCGGGCCCATCCCGATCCACCGGAACAGCGACCCGGTCAGCAACCTCCTGTTCCTCGACGACAAGAACACGCTGGCCGTGGACAACTACGGCCCGGACCGGGACGGGATCACCGGGCACCTGTACGCCTGCTGGTCCTTCGACGCCTTCGCCGCCAACCTCGCCGTCTTCGTCTCCCGCTCGACCGACGGCGGCCTCACCTGGTCTGTGCCGCAGAACGTGTCGGGGACGGACCGGCAGGTCATCGGCTGTCACGTGGTCATCGGCCCGCCGCTGACGCCCGGCGGCCCGGGCGTCGTCTACGTGTTCTGGCTCCGCTTCGCGGGGGACGGGACGATCCGGATGACCCGGTCGGTGGACGGGGGCGAGACCTTCGCCGCGCCGACGAGCGTGCGCGCCATCCGCCAGGTCCCGCGGAAGTTCCCGAACTCCGAGTTCCGCAACCTCTCGCTCCCCTCGGCCGGCGTGGACCCCGGCACGGGGACGGTCTACGTGAGCTGGGCGGACTACCACGCGACCATCGCCGGCGAGCCCTGCCCGCCGGACGCGGAGGCGCCGGCCGGCCAGGTGTGCGACGCCGACATCCTCCTCGTCCGGTCCGCCGACCGCGGCGCCACGTGGAGCGAGCCCCTGCGGGTGAACCAGGACCCGCTCGGCAACGGCAAGGACCAGTTCCAGCAGGCCCTGGCCGTCACCCCGCGCGGTCAGCTCACCATGATGTGGTTCGACCGGCGGAACGACCCGCAGAACTTCTACATCGACACCTTCTTCGCCCGCTCCAACGACGGCGGTCAGGCCTGGACCGAGACGCGCGTCACGCGGACCATGTGGGACCCCTCGGTGAACCCGCCGATCTCGCCGTCGGGCCACTTCATCGGCGACTACCAGGGGATCGTCGCCACTGACGAGGTCGCGATCCCGTTCTGGAACGACACCACGCTGGCGAACCTCGACTCCTCGAATCCGAAGCACTCGCCCTTCCAGGAGGCCTTCTCGGCACGGATCCCGAACACGCGGAAGTTCGGCGGGCCATGAGGCGGGCCATGAGGCGGGCATGAGGGGGAAGGTCCGCCGGCGGGGGCCGAGGGAACGTGAGGGGGCCGCACGATGGACTGGCGCGCGCTGATCGTCGACGGCTACGAGCGGCTGCCGGACGTGATGAAGGAGGTGCTGGCCGGCGTGCGCCCGGCCGACCTCGACCAGCAGCCACACCCGGACTGCAACAGCCTCGGGTGGACGGCGTGGCACCTGACCCGGGTCCAGGACAGCCAGATCGCCGAGCTGATGGGCCAGGAGCAGCTGTGGATCCGGGACGGCTGGCACGAGAAGTTCGGGCGCCCGGCCGACCCCGAGGACACGGGCTACGGCCACACGCCGCGCGAGGTGCGAGCCTTCCGCTCGCCCAGCGTCGGGGTCCAGCTCGCCTACCTCCGGGGCGTCGTCGCGCGCACCATGGCGTATCTCGCTGCCCTGACCCCCGCCGACCTCGCCCGCGCGCTCGACGAGCCGTGGCAACGGCCGCGGCCGACCGTCGGCGTGCGGATCGTGAGCGTCCTGGCGGACTGCCACCAGCACGCCGGCGAGGCGTCGTACATCCGCGGCCTCCTCGAGGCCGAACGAAAAGGCGCGACGACCGTCCGGACGCGCGCCGGAGGGAAAGGGGCGTCGCGCAGCGGAAGGCGATGATGGGATGAGCGCCACGGCGGCGACGCGGTGGGTGACGATCCTCGCCCTCTGCGCGGGGACGGGATCGGTCGCGCAGGCCACGGAGACGATCTGGGAGGCGCTGCGGGCGCCGGGCGCCGTCGTCGTGCTGCGCCACAGCTATGCCCCCGGCGGCTTCGATCCGCCCGGCGCCCGGCTCGACGACTGCTCGACCCAGCGCAACCTGGACGAGAGCGGCCGGGCGCAGGCCGGACGGCTTGGCGCGGCGTTCCGGCACCACGGCATCGCGGTCGGCACGGTGCTGTCCAGCCCGCGCTGCCGGTGCCTCGACACGGCGCGCCTGGCCTTCGGGCAGGTGGAGCCGTGGGAACCGTTGCAGGGCGCGCTCGACGACGCCGAGCGGCGCCGGCGTCAGATCGCCGAGATCAGGGAGCGGATCGCCGCCCATACGAGCGGCCCGCCGCTGGTGCTCGTCACCCACGGGAGCGTGGTCACCGACCTGACCGGGCTCAGCCTCCGCATGGGCGAGTTCGTCGTGCTGCGCCCGTCGGCGGCCGATCGCCATGGGGCCGCGGGCCAGCTCTACGTGGAGTGACGCCAGGCTGACCGACCCGCGCGGCTCCCCTGCCGCCGGACGGCCGCCACGCCTCGAGCGGTCCGGCCCGTCCAGGACCGGGCGCGCCCGGCTGCGGTAGAATCCCGACATGCGCGAGCGGGCCGGCCGGAGCGCCATCGATGGCTGAGATGAGCGCGGGCCGCGCGGTCATCGAGGTCCTGAAGGCGGAAGAGGTGCGCTACGTCTTCGGGATCGTCGGCTCGACCTTCCTCGATGTCCTGGACGTCCTCTACGACGACAAGAGCGTTGAATACGTGAACGTGCGCCACGAGCAAGGCGCGGCGTTCATGGCGGACGGCCTGGCCCGGGTCACCGGCGCGCCGGCGGCGTGCCTGGTCACCAGCGGGCCGGGGGCGACGAACCTCCTCACGGGGATCGCGGCCGCCTACGTCGCCCACTCGCCGGTGCTCGCCATCGCCGGGGGGCCGCCCCTCGGGCACGCTCACCGGGACGCCTTCCAGGAATTCGACCTGGTCAGCATGTTCAAGCCGGTGACGAAGCTGGCGATCCAGGTCACCCGGCCGGACCGCATCGTGGAGAGCCTCCACCACGCCCTCCGGACCGCCATGACGGGCCGCAAGGGGCCGGTGTTCGTCGAGATCCCGCGCGACGTGCTGAGCGCGCCCGCGGTCCGGACCGAGATCGCGCCCCCGGCGAGCTATCGCCCCACGCACCCGCCCCCGCCGCATCCGGAGGCCGTCCGCGAGGCGGCGCGCCGGCTCCGGGAGGCCGAGCGGCCGCTCCTGCTGGTGGGCGGCGGC
The DNA here is from genome assembly GCA_044866005.1 of Candidatus Rokuibacteriota bacterium. Taxonomy (GTDB): domain Bacteria; phylum Methylomirabilota; class Methylomirabilia; order Rokubacteriales; family DASRDR01; genus JBIOTN01. The sequence goes on from JBIOTN010000138.1 coordinate 27,391, forward strand.
GTCACCTGGGCCGGGGCCAGCGACCTGGTGGTCCGGCTGAGCGCCCGGCACGCCCTGCCGGTGGTGACCGCCTACGGGCGCAACGACGCCGTGCCCAACGCCCATCCGCTCTACATCGGCCCGCTGGGCCGAGCCGGCTCGCCGGAGGCGGCGGCCGCCTGCCGCCGCGCCGACCTCCTCCTCGTGGTCGGCTCGCGCCTGGGGCAATTCACGAGCTTCTACGACGCGCGCTACATCCAGCCCGGCACCCCGATCGTCCAGATCGACATCGACGGCCGCGACATCGGCCGGCACTATCCCGTCGCCGTCGGGATCCAGGCCGACGCCCGCGAGGCGCTCGCCGCCTTGCTGGACGCCGCGGAGCCCGACGGCCGGCCGCGGAGCCGCGAGGCCTGGCAGCGGGAGGCCGAGGCGCTGCGCGCGACCCGCCAGGCGCGCCTGTCGGCAGAGGCGCGCCTGGACGCGCGGCCGGTCAAGCCCCAGCGCGTCTACGCGGAGCTCCGCCGCGTGCTGGCGCCCGAGACGATCGTCACGCTCGACGCCGGCGCGGCCCCGGCCTACGGCTACGATCGCCTGCACTTCTCTCAGCCCCGGACGTTCCTGACCCCGCTCGACCTGGGCGGCCTGGGCTTTGCCCTGCCGGTCGCCCTCGGCGCGAAGCTCGGCCGGCCCGAGGCGCCGGTGCTCGCCATCCACGGGGACGGCGGCTTCCTCATGAACGCGCAGGAGCTGGAGACGGCGGTGCGCCACGGGATCCACGTGGTGACCCTGGTGTTGAACAACGACTGCTGGGGCTCCGAGAAGGCCTACCAGAAGCAGTTCTACGATGCGCGCTACGTCGGGGTCGACCTCGGCAACCCCCGGTACGACCGGTACGCCGAGCTCTTCGGAGCCCGGGGCTACCACGTGGCCGAGCCGGATCAGATCGGCGACGCGGTGCGCGCGGCGCTCGGCTGCGGCAAGCCCGCGGTCATCGAGATCCCCATCGATCCCGACGAGTTCCCGGCGCCGGCGACCGAGGCCGGCCGTCGCCGGGAGGGCTGACCCCGGCGTGGCGAAGCCGCTCGTCGTGTTCCTCGATCCCCACGGACCCGCGGTGCGCGCCGCCATCCAGGCCGAATGCCCGCCGGAGCTCGCGCTCCGCATGACGCCCGCGGGGGACCGGGCCGACCGGCACTCCCTGGTCGGCGACGCCGAGTTCCTCGTCGGCGGCATCACCCCCATCCCCGCCAGCCTCATCCATGCCGCGCCGAGACTGCGCCTGATCCACAAGTGGGGGATCGGCGTCGACAAGATCGACCTCGCGGCGGCCCGGGCGCGCGGCGTCCCGGTCGCGATCACCGCCGGCGCCAATGCCGTGCCGGTCGCCGAGTTCACGCTCCTGCTCCTGCTGGCCGTCCTCCGCCGCCTGCCCTACCGCGAGGCGCAGCTCCGGGCAGGGGAATGGGAGCGGCCGCGCGGCGAGGCGCGGGCCCAGGCCCGCCAGCTCCGCGGCCAGGTCGTCGCCCTGATCGGCCTGGGGGCGATCGGCCGGGAAGTCGCCCGGCGCCTGCGGGCGTTCGACGCGGACGTCCGCTATTTCGACGTGCGGCGCCTGGCCCCCGACGAGGAGCGCACCCTCGGCGTCGGCTTCCGTGACCTCGACGCGCTCCTGCCGGAGGCGGACGTCGTGAGCCTCCACGTGCCGCTGCTCCCGTCGACCCGGCGGCTCCTGAGCCGGGAGCGGATCGCCCGCCTGCCGCCGCACGCGATCGTGATCAACACGGCCCGGGGCGAGCTGGTGGACGAGGAGGCCCTGGCGGAGGCGCTCGCGGACGGCCGGCTCGCCGGCGCCGGCGTCGACGTCTTCGGGGCCGAGCCGCCCCCGACCGAGCATCCGCTGCTGCGGGTGAAGGCGCCCGGCCTCGTGCTCGCGCCCCACGTGGCGGGCTCGGTCTTCGACAACGTGGGCCACGTCGCCCGCCACGTGTTCGCGAACATCCGGCGCGTGCTCGCCGGCGAGCCCTTGCCGCCGTGCGACCTCGTGTCCGGTTAGTTTCTTCGGGGGGGTCTCGGACGACCCCCCCGACTCATACGGTGGTCGACGTGAAGCGGGGTGACGAGCCACCCGGGCGCGGCAGCCCTCCGGCCTGGCTGCACGCGACGCTGTTCGCGCGCCGGATCGTTCTGCTCACCGGCCGGCTCGACGATGCGGTCGCGGCCCGGGCCGCGGCGGACCTCATGAGCCTGGAGGCCGCCGGCGAGGAGCCGATCGAGCTCTCCGTGGACAGCCCGGACGGCACGCTGGAGGCCGCCTTCGTCCTCATCGACTACGGCCTGATCGACCGGATCCTCGGCGTCTGAGCGCGACGGGACGCCGGGCCACGGCGCGCCCGCGGCGTGCTAGGATGCCCTCGGCCCCGAGGCTCCACTCCGGACGAGGGAGGTGCCCGTGCCAACCTTGCCAGCGCTCTCGGTCACGATCCTCGCGCTCGCGCTCGGGCTCTCCCCGGCCGTGGCGGCGGCGGCCGACGTGTACCCGTCGAAGCCGGTGCGGCTCGTCATCCCGTTCCCGCCCGGCGGGAGCAACGACATCGTCGGCCGCATGATCGGGACGCAGCTCACGGAGCGGCTGGGCAAGCAGGTCGTCATCGACAACCGTGGCGGGGCCGGCGGCGTGCTCGGCACCGAGCTGGCGGCGACGTCGCCCCCGGACGGCTACACGCTCTTGCTCATCTCGTCCGCCTACGCCATCAACCCGTCGCTCTACAAGCTCCCGTACGATCCGGCGAAGGCCTTCGTCCCCGTCGCGATCCTCGCGACCGGGCCGAACGCGCTCACCGTCTTCCCGGGGCTGCCGGTCAAGTCGGTGAAGGAGCTCATCGCGCTCGCCCGGGAGAAGCCCGGCCAGCTCAACTACGCGGCGGCGGGCGTGGGCAGCTTCCAGCACCTCGCGAGCGAGCTCTTCCGCCTCATGACCGGCGTCCAGATCGTGGGCGTGCAGTTCAAGGGCGGGGGCCCGGCCATGATCGACGTGGTCGGCGGCCATACCCAGGTCCTCATGGGCTCGCTCATCCAGTCGCTGCCCCACATCCGCTCGGGCAAGCTCCGGGCGCTCGGCGTCGGCGGGGCGAAGCGGAGCCCCATCCTGCCCGACGTCCCGACGATCGCGGAAGCCGGCGTGCCCGGGTACGAGGCGACCAACTGGTGGGGCATCGTCGCGCCGGCCGGCACGCCGCCGCCCATCGTCGACCGGCTGCACAAGGAGGTCTCGGGGATCCTGACGTCGGCGGAGGCGCAGAAGCGGTTCCTGGACGAGGGCGCGGAGGTCGTTCACATGAGCCCGGCCGAGTTCGGGACGTTCATCGCGGCCGAGACGGCCAAGTGGACGCGGGTCATCAAGGAGGCGAACATCCGCGCCGAGTAGTCCCCGTGGTCGCCCGGAACAGCCGGGACGTCTGGGCCGGCCTGATGCTGATCGGGACCGGCGCCGCCGCGATGCTCATCGCGCGGGGGTACCCGGCCGGCACCGTCCTGCGCATGGGCCCCGGCTACTTCCCCCGGGTCCTGGGCGGGCTCCTGATCCTCTTCGGCCTCGTCGTCCTGGTCCGGGGCGTCCGGCGCCCCGAGCCGATCGAGGGCGGCTTCCCGCTCCGACCCCTGGTCCTCCTCCCGCTTGCCATCGTCGGGTTCGCCGTCCTGGTGGAGCACGCGGGCTTCGTCCCGGCGCTGGTGGCGCTCGGCTTCGGGTCGGCGGCCGCGGGCCGCGAGTTCCGGCTCGTCGAGGTCGTCCTGCTGACCGCGCTCTTGACCGCGCTCTCGGTCGCCGTGTTCGTCTGGGCGCTCGGCCTGCCCTACCCCCTGATCCAGGGCTTCTGACGCGCCCCCGGGCATGGAGCTCTTCGACAACCTGATCTTCGGCTTCGCCGTCGCGCTCTCGGCGCAGCATCTCGCCTACTGCTTCCTGGGGGTCCTGATCGGCACCCTGATCGGCGTGCTGCCCGGCATCGGGCCGCTCGCGACCATCGCGATGCTGCTGCCCCTCACCTTCAACGTCGCGCCGGTCGCGGCGCTGATCATGCTGGCGGGCATCTACTACGGCGCGCAGTACGGCGGCTCGACGAGCGCCATCCTGGTCAACCTCCCCGGCGAGACCTCGGCGGTGGTCACGTGCCTCGACGGCTACCAGATGGCGCGGCAGGGCCGGGCCGGCCCGGCGCTCGCCATCGCGGCCATCGGCTCGTTCTTCGCCGGCACCGTGTGCACGCTGCTGGTCGCGCTCGTCGGCCGGCCGCTGGCCGATCTCGCGCTCCAGTTCAGCTCGGCCGACTACTTCTCGCTGATGCTGATGGGCCTGGTCGCGGCGGCGGCGCTCGCCCAGGGCGACACGATCAAGTCGCTCGCCATGGTGGCGATGGGCCTGCTGCTGGGGATCGTGGGCACCGACGTGAGCTCCGGCCTGAAGCGGTTCACCTTCGGCATCACCGAGCTGACGGACGGCATCGGCTTCGTGGTGGTCGCGGTGGGGGTCTTCGCGGTGGGCGAGATCGTGTCGAACCTCGGGGCGACCGCCGAGCGCGAGGTCTTCACCGCGCGCGTGGCGGGCCTCCTCCCCACCCGGGAGGACCTGGCGCGCTCGGTCGGCCCGATCGTCCGGGGCACCGGGGTCGGCGCGTTCTTCGGCGTGCTGCCCGGCACCGGGCCGGCGATCGCCGCCTTCGCGTCCTACATGCTCGAGAAGAAGCTCGCCCGGGACCCCTCGCGGTTCGGCCGCGGCGCGATCGAGGGCGTGGCGGGCCCCGAGTCCGCCAACAACGCCGACGCGCAGTGCAAGTTCATCCCGATGCTGACCCTCGGGCTGCCCGCGAGCGGGGTGATGGCGCTGATGCTCGGCGCCCTGACCATCCACGGCATCGCGCCCGGCCCCCAGGTCATGACCCAGAAGCCCGAGCTGTTCTGGGGGCTGGTCGCGAGCATGTGGATCGGCAACCTGATGCTCCTCCTGCTCAACCTGCCGCTGATCGGGCTCTGGGTCAGCCTCCTCCGGCTCCCCTACCGGCTGCTCTTCCCCGCCATCGTGGTCTTCTCCGTCATCGGCGTCTACAGCGTCAATAACAGCGCCTTCGAGGTCTTCCTCGCGGCGGGCTTCGGCGTCGTGGGCTTCGTGTGGATGCGGCTCGGCATGAGCCCGGCGCCGATGCTGCTCGGGTTCGTCCTGGGGCCGATGATGGAGGAGAACCTGCGGCGGGCGCTGGTGGTCTCGCGGGGCGACCCGTCGGTGTTCGTCACGCGGCCGATCAGCCTGGCCTTCGTGGCCGCGACGGTCCTGATCCTGCTCGCCGCGGCGGCGCCGGGCGTGCGCCGGCGCCGGGTCGCGATCACGGGCTGAGGCGCCGGCCGGGCGGGCCCGCGGCCGCGTGCCTCGGCGCTCAGCGCCCGGCCGGCCGGCCGAAGACCGCCTTCAGCTCCTTGCTGGGGACGGTGTCGCGGAGCCACGTGAACCCGCCCTGCTCCTTCAGCTCCCGCGCGCCTCGGAGGAACGCCGCGAGGGCGAGCCGCGAGAGCGCCCCGCCGACGCTGATGCGCTTGGCGCCGGCCTCGGCGAGCTCGGCGAGCGTGATGGCAGGGTCGAAGTGGCTCACGACGTTGACCGGCTTCCGCACGGCCGACACGACCGTGCGGATCGCGGCGAGGTCGCGGAGCCCCGGGGCGTAGAGGACGTCGGCGCCGGCCTTCTCGAACGCCTGGAGCCGCCGGATGGTGTCGTCGAGATCGAGGCGGCCGTGCAGGAGATTCTCGGCCCGGGCCGTCAGCATGAACGGGACGGGAAGGGCCCGCGCGACCTCGACGGCGGCGTGCACCCGCTCGACCGACAGCTCGAAGTCGTAGATCGGCCTCGTCGGGTCACCCGTGGCGTCCTCGATCGAGCCGCCCACGACGCCCGCCTGCGCCGCCAGCCGGATCATCTCGGCCGCAGCGCGCGGCTCGTGGGCGTAGCAGTTCTCCAGGTCGGCGTTGACGGGCAGGTCCGTCGCCTCCGCGATCGCCCGGCAATTCTCGAGGACCTCGCTCCGGCTCACGGCGCCCGTCCCGTCCACGCGCCCGAGGCTGGCGGCGAAGCCGAGGCTGGTCGTGGCGAGCGCCTCGAAGCCGAGGGAGGCGAGGAGCCGGGCCGTGCCCGCGTCCCACGGGTTCGGGATGATGAACGCGCCCGGCCGCTCGTGCAGGGCGCGAAAGGCCGCCGCCTTCTCCGCTTGCGTCCGCATGTGGAACCTCCCCTTTCTCGGGGCCGCTCACGCGGTCCAGACGATGGAGACGTCTTCCGTCGCGTCCACCCCGTCGCGCGATTCGACCGGGCGGTCGTACCGGTGGTCGCCCGGCGCGCTCTCCTCCCCGGGGTTCCGGCGGTAGCCGAGGGTCAGCCGGTACTCGCCCGCGGGGAACGTGGCGGCGAGGCCGGCCGTCCCCGGCAGGAGGAGCACCTGGGTCGTCGCGACGTCGGCGAGCCAGCGGACGTCCACCGCCACCCAGCCGCCGCCCGTGGCCCGGCGTTGCAGGGCCAGCGTGGTCCGCCCGGTGTGGCCGTCGGCCACGCCCCGCAGGAGGTCGAGCGACTCGGGACTCCGGAGCCATGCGTGGGAGGTTGGCGACGGTGCGGCCGACGTCGAGCGCGACGCCGCACAGGGCGGCGTCCTGCCAGACCCCGACAACCTTGGTAGTCGTACACGTCGGCGTCCTTGGCATCCGCGGGGCGCTCCTGGCGGCGCTCGATCCCAACGTCGCGCGGCTGCTCTGTCTCGCCTGGGTCGACCGGGACGTCAAGCGCAGGCGCGCTCGATGGTGAGGCGGCAGACCGGGTGGAGGCCGCCGAACGTCACGGGCACGGCCACCCGGGCGATCAGCGGTCTGCCGAGCCGGACCCCCCGCGTGCCGTCGCTCTCGACCACGACCGCGTCGGCGCTCTGCGCCACCAGCCGGCCTGCCTCGTCGAAGGCGCGGAGGGCCGGCGCGGGCGCTCCGCGCAGATCCTGGAAGCGCACCTCGACGGCGACCGCCGGCGGGTCGAACGCGATGCCGAGGACCGGCGGGTGCGTGGGCGAGGCGCCGGCGCAGTCGAGCCACGGCTGGCCGGGCGTCGCGGTGAGCGTGAGCCCCTTGGGACTGCGGAGCGTGAGGCCGTCCACGGACCACGCCGGGGGCAGGACGCGGGGGCGTCCTTTCGCGGCGTCGGAGAAGTCACGGCAGTCGAGGTCGGCCTTCGCCGCGGCTCGACGGTAAACGAGGAAGCCCTTGGGCGGGAACCCCTTCTCCGCCGGGAAGCTCCACCGGAGGTGGTGTCCGGATGGACCGATGACGTGCGGATTCGGCCGGATCCCGACGACCGCGAGGTACGGCCCGGTCACCGGCCGGCGACCGAGATCGGGACCCGACGCAGAGGAGGAGGGCTGCACATCGCGGGCGGACCTCCGGACGATCCTAAGGGAGCCCCGGCCGCAAGGCAATACAGCACGCGAGCCCCCGCTTGACAGCCCCGACGCTCCGCACTATGGGAGAGCGGAGGACTGGATGAGCCTGGACACCGTGAGCCGGGGACGGAGCGCCCGTGGCCGGTGACCGCCCCTCGGAGCGGCCCCCCACCCACGCCGGCGGCGTCGTGGCGCGGCTCGACGCGGGGCGCCCTCGCTACCTGCTGGTCCGGGCGCGGCGCGACCCGACCCAGTGGATCTTCCCCAAGGGTCACGTCGAGCGAGGCGAGACGCCCGAGGAGGCGGCCGTGCGCGAGGTGCGCGAGGAGGCCGGGGTCCACGCCCGGGTGCTGGAGCCGCTCGATCGGCTCGTGGTGCCCGACGGCGACGTGCTCCTGTTCCTGATGCGCTACGAGGGTGAGGCCGGGGCAGGGGAGGGGCGGGAGATCGCGTGGTGTGATCCCGAGGAGGCGCGCCGCCGCCTGACCTTTCCCGAGTCGCGCCAGATCCTGTCCCGCGCGCACGCGCGGCTTCTCTCGCAATCGTGAAGACGACCGAGATCTTCGTCGAGCAGGTGCTGATCGGGGCGCTCGTGCTCGGGGCCGCGGCCCTGCCCTGGTGGCCCGAGGTCGCGCGCCTCTTCGTGCCGGGCGGGATCGTGGGGCTGGGCGGCGGCCTGGCCGTCGTGGGCGTGGCGTACCTGCTCGGCATCCTGTGCGATCGCCTGGCCGATACCCTGACCGAGGACCTCGAGCGGCATCACCGGCTCCGGTTCGCCCTGGCCTGGCCGACCCTGCGCGGCGTGGGGCCGCCCCGCGACGAGGCGGAGTGGAAGGACCCGTTCCCCGAGGACGCGCTGCGTCTGGCGGTCCTCCGCGACGCGGCGCCGGTCGTCGCCTGGCTGGATTACCACCGCTCGCGGGTGCGGCTGACCCGGGCGCTCGCCGTCTTCCTGCCGGCCGCGGCGTTCGCCGCGGTCCTCGGGGCGGCGCGGCTCGAGCGGCCGGCCGGATCGTGGCCGGGTGCGGGATGGATCGGGCTCGTGCCGCTGATCTACGCGCTCGTCGTCTGGCGGGGCTGGCGACGGCGCGAGCGCACCGGCAAGCTGGACGCCCGGCGGCCGGCGTGGCCGCTGGCCCCGCGGACGGACCGGCGCCAGGCGTACGACTACGGCGCCGACCAGGGCTTCACGGACAACGAGCCCGCGAGCCGCCGCCGTCGGACACGCTCGCTCGCCCGGGTGGTCCAGGCGGATCCCGCGGTCCAGGGCGCGGCCCTGCTCCACATGGCGGGCCTCGTCACGGCCCTCGCGACCGGCCGCACGGCCGTCATCGGGCTGGCGCTCCTCGGCGCCGGCCTGACCGTGGTCTCCGGGTGGAGTTGGTGGCGGATCAGCGCCACGTACCGCCACTACCTCAGGCAGGCCGGCCGGACGCCGCCGGCGGTGCCGCACGGCTGATCTCCGGCGGGAGGGGAGCCGCAATGGGCCCAGGAGGGACCATGACGACGGTGGGATTCATCGGGCTCGGCAACATGGGCGGCGCGATGGCGCGACACCTCCTGAAGGCCGGCTACGCCCTCGTCGTCCACGACGTGCGGGCGGAAGCGGCGCGTCGCCTGGCGGAGGCCGGCGCCCGCGTCGCCGCGTCCCCCGCCGAGGTCGCCAGCCAGGCGGAGGTCACGCTCACGTCGCTCCCCGGCCCGCCGGAGGTGGAGGCCGTTGCCGTCGGCGCCGGCGGCCTCCTGAGCGGCATCGCCCGCGGCGGCGTGTGGATCGACACCTCCACGAGCCGGCCGACGCTGATCCGGGCGCTCGAGCCGCGCTTCCGCGCGAAGGGCGCCCACGTGCTCGACGCCCCGGTGAGCGGCGGCAAGACGGGCGCCGAGAGTCGCAACCTCGCCGTCATGGTGGGCGGCGATCGCGCCGTGTTCGAGCGGGTCCGGCCGATCCTCGAGGCGTTCGGCGACAAGGTCTTCTACGCCGGCGCCATCGGGGCGGGCTCGGTCGCGAAGCTCGTCCACAACATGATCGGCCACAGCGTCCGGCAGGCCCTCGCCGAGGGGCTCACCCTCGGGGTCAAGGCGGGCGTCGAGGCCGAGGCCCTGTGGGAGTGCATCCGCCGGGGCGCGCTCGGCCGCATGCACTACCTCCACGAGGGGCTCCCCCGCACGGTCTTCCGGGGCCAGTACGCGCCGCCCATGTTCAGCCTGGCGCTGGCGCGGAAGGACATCGGCCTGGCCACCGAGCTGGCCCGCGAGTACCAGGTCCCCCTGCCGATGACCGACCTCGCCGAAGGGATCGCCGTCCAGGCGCTCGAGCGCGGCTGGGGCGATCAGGACAACAACGTGGTGTTCCGGCTGCAGGAGGAAGCGGCCGGCGTCGAGGTGCGGGCCCCGCAGGTGGACCCGGCGCGGGCGGCGCGCTTCATCACGACTCACCCCGAGGCCTGACCGCCCGGCGGAAAGGGGGGCGCATGGCGCGCCACGAGGCAGAGCGTGGGCAGGCGCGGCTGGCCATCGTCGAGGAGCACGTCCGGGGCGAGAACCGGCACGACCTCGATGCGGTGATGGCGACATTCGGCGCGAACGCGCGCTACGACGACGAGCCGTGGGACGACCACCGGATCGGCCGTGACGGCGTGCGCGCGTACTATGCCGACCTCATGCGCGCGTTCCCCGATCTCGCGATCGACGTCAGACACCGCCACGTGGCCCCGGACTGCATCGTGCTGGAGGTGACGGTTCGCGGGACCCACCTCGGGCCGGGACGCGGCGGCCTGCCTGCGACCGGCCGACGGGTGGACTTTCCGCTCTGCGCCATCTACACGTTCGACGCGGACGACCGACTGGCCGGCGAACGGATCTACTACGACCGCGGGACCGTGCTACGCCAGCTCGGCCTCTTCCACGAGCCCCTGAGCGGGCTCGGGCGCGTCATGACCGTGCTGAGCCATCCCGCGACGATGGCCCGCGCCGCCGCTCTCGCGCTCCGACCGGCGGCCCCGCGGGACGCGGGCTGACGCGCGCATCGAGTCGGCGTCGGCGTTGGACACCAGGCCTACGCGCTCGTAACATCCAGTCGTGCCGCCCCACGAGCACGCGCGTGGGGCAGGTGATCCGCGGCAGCTCGGGGCGGCAGCCGGTCAGGGGTGGTTTTCGAGCGGGATGCGCGAGACGGTGAACGTGGTCACGTCCTCCTCCGGCTCGTCGCCGGCGGCGGGCGTCAGGGCGAGCGCCGCGTTGGTCACGTAGAGGCTCCCCCGCGAGAGGACCAGGCTCGCCGGGAAGAGGAGGCCGCGGGGGGCGCCGTCGGGGCCGATCCCCTCGAACTTGCCGCGCCGCTCCAGGACGGCGCCGGTCGTCGGGTCGAGGAACACCACCTCGTCCTGCTGGTTGGCGGCGACCGCGAGCCGGCCCTGGCCGTCGAAGACGACGCCGTCGGCGCCGTTGATGCTCTGGGCGAGCTGGGTCAGCGTGAGCCCGGCCAGCGTGAGCTTCAGGATGCGGTCGTCGGCCGTGTTGGCGATGAAGAGGGCGGTGCCGTCCGCGCTGAACGCCAGCCCGTTGGCGCCGAACGGCGGGAAGCCGTGCGGGGCCGGGGCCGGCTTGAGCTGCTCGTCGGTGACGAAGACGGACGAGGTGCCCGCCGGCAGGTCGAGCTTGTAGATCTTGCCGCCGAAGGAGTCCGACACGTAGAGGTCGCCGGCCGCGTCGAAGGCGATGGCGTTGAGCCCGCAGTCCACGAAGAGCACGAGCGTGCACACGTCGAAGACCGCGGTCGGCGTGCTGGTCGGCGTGAGCGGGAGCGCGAACTGCTGCACGTCGCCGTTGCCGAAGTCGGCCACGTAGAGGTTCCCGTCCGGGCCGATCGCCAGGCCGAGCGGGACGCCGGCGAGCGGCGTCGTCGTCCGCAGCCGCCCGTTCGGGCCGAAGACGTGGATCACGTTCGTCGCGGTGAAGCTGAAGGTGGCGACGTAGATGTTGCCCTCGGTGTCGGCCGTGAGCCCTTCCGGGTTCCCGGGGCCGGGGGGCAGCGTGGCGAACCGCACGACGCCGTCGGCGTCCGCGTGCGCGACCGCCGTCCCGGCCAGGAGCAGGAGCCCGAGCGTGAGACTCGACAGAGCCGTCTTCCCCATGACCGCGTGTCTCCTCTACCGGTTCTTCTTCTTCCCCTCGATCTCGATCTCCATGCCCTCGAACCCGCCGATGATGCCTTCCAGCGGATTCGGCGGGGGCTCGCCGTCCACGACGATCTCCTTGTCGGGATCGACGCACACGCCTTCCCGCGTGACGATCTTCTGGTAGGTGTACGCGGCCGCGCGCACGGGCTCCCCGTCGAGCTCGAAGCGCGCGACCACGGTCGGGCCGCGGAGCCACGGCGTCTCGACCGGCTTTCCCAGCACGCACCGGCAGGCGGGGTCGGGGCATCTGAGCCCCTGCCCCTCGTTCAGCTTCTTCTCCGCCTCTTTCCGCGCGTTCTCCAGCGCCTTCCGGGCGGCGGCCTTCCCCTTGACCGGCCACCCCCAATTGTCGAAGTCGAGCTTGAGGCTGACCCGGGCCTCGACGCAGCGCTCGTGCGCGCAGGCCATCCGTGGCGTCCTATCTCGGCTGGACCGGGACCTCGATGGTGGGTCCCTGGGGCTCGTAGCAGACGCCCCGCTTGATGACGTAGATCACCTTGCCCTTCTTGCACTTGATCCAGGTCGCGCGCCCGCTGACCTTGAAGGTGATCTTGAGCGGCGTGCCGAGCGGGACCGCCTCCGTCTCGTCCGCCCGCTGCTCGGCGCACTCGCAGCCCTGGGGACAGGCCTTGTTGATCTTCGCCCCCGGCACGGGGTACTTCGTCCCCTCCGCCTGGCGGATGGCGTCGCGGGACTTCGCCCCGTACTGCTCGTCGTCGCCGGGTTGCGGCTTGAAGTCGGGGTCCTTGATGAGGTCCTTCGCCTCGCGCGAGATGTCTACGACCTTCACGTAGAGGGTCACGCACTCTTCGTAGTGGCAGGGCATGGGGTCTCCGGGGCGCAAGCGTTATGAAGCCACGTTTCCGCGGGAGCGTCAAGGCGCCGCCAGGGCGGAGCCGCGCGGAGCCGCCGGGCGGAGTCGCGTGGATCCCCTCGAGGTCGCGGGGGCGGCCGAGGGCGAGCTTGTTCTTGATGAGCGCCCGCCAACCGATGACGGGTGCCGTCACGCCGCCGTAGGTCCGGGCTGGCCAGATCGGACTCCCGCAGCTCGGCAAGCGGAGCGCCGAACGCCCCGAGCGCCCGATAGACACGGCTCGCGTTTTCCCGCGTCGGCTCGATGAAGATGTCGAGATCACCGGTGGCGCGGGGCTCGGAATGGAAAGAGACGGCGAAGGCGCCGACGATCAGGAGGCGCGCCTCAGCGGCGCACAACTCGCGCAGTATGTCGCGGAAGTCCGGGTTCACCCAGGTCCTTGCCGGCGAAGGTCCAGGCATCCACCGTCAACCGCCAGGCCTCGGCAAACCGCTCGTCCCGGGAAATGGACTGCCAGAATTCGCGCTCGAAGCGGTCATCCGCCTCGCCCAGCCGCGCGACCCGGAGCGTGACGCGTCGTGGAGCCATCGGAGCCTAGGCTAGCACTGAGTCCTCCGGCCCGTCCGCTGCCACTGATGCTCAATCCGCGGCCGTGAGCTCGGACTCCGCCCGGGAGGACCAGAGGGACATGCTCATCGCGCGGTACTCTCGAGCCGCCGCCGTCAGGTCGGCCCGGGCCTGCTCGAGTTTCCCGGCCCGTCGACAGACAACGCCGCGCCCCAGGCGGCAGTGCGCCCCGAGCGGCCGCAGCGCGAGCTCCTCCGCGAGCGCGAGCGCCTCCTGGAAGCGCGCTTCGGCCTCCCCCAGATCGGCATCCGGCTGGCGCGCCGCGATCTCCCCGAGGAGTCGCTGGGCGTCGGCGGCGTGCCCGCGCGCCCT
>JBIOTN010000139.1:0-6541 GCA_044866005.1 Candidatus Rokuibacteriota bacterium
TCATCTACGGGCTGATGGCCGTCCTCGGGACGGCGTGGGTGGACCTGCTGCTGGATCCCGCCAGCCGGCGTCACCAGGGTCTCTTGGGATGGCTGTACTGGCCCGGCGCGTCCCGTGTGATCTTCCCGGCGGGGTGCCTCCTCGCGCTCTTCTGGGTACGGCGGAACGCCCGGCGCTGGTGCGTCACCCTCTGACGCCGGACGCCTCTACACGCCTACGCTTGGTGATGAGGGTGAGGACCGCGCACGGCGCACGGACTCGCGCCTCAGCGGGTGGGGGGCGTCTCCGTCGCGCCGCCCCCGGGCAGGCTCCCGACCGAGGCTTGCTGGACGCGGTTCCGGAAGCCGATGGGGTCCCGCACGCGCCGGAAGACCTCCCGCGCGCCTCCCGTCCCCGTCACCGTGAGGTCGCCGTAGTTGAGGAGCCGCCCCGTGAGGCCCTGGGTCACCCCGATCGTCTCGACCTTGGAGAGCAGGAGCTCGGTCGTGTAACGCGCGATGAGGCCGATCTTGAAGATGAGCCGGGAGGTCGTGACCGCGAATTCGGAGGTCATCAGCTCGACGAAGTGGACGAACGCCCAGCCGAGACCGATCAGGCTCACGGCGAGGCCGACGTACCAGAGCCACGGCGGATCCTGGACGCGCCACAGCAACGCGGCGAGGGCGAGGCCCACGAGCACGAGGAGGGCGGACTTCACGAACAGGATCCAGTGGAGGCGGGTCTTGTAGAGGACGTGCTCGTTCGGCAGGAGATGCCGCTCGACGTAGCCCACCCGTCCCTCCTCATGCCTCCCGCGCCCGCGACGTGGACGGCTGACCGTCAGCATACCCGCCCGTGACCGGTGCCGCAACGTCCCGGCCGCGCCGCGCGCGTTGATCGCCTCGCGAGCGCGTGCTAGCATGATCCCGCTTCGTCCAGTCCCACCGCGGAGGAGGTCGTCCACGCATGGCCGAGACTGGCAAGGCCGCCGTCTTCTTCGGCCCCGGGAAGCCGTTCCAGATCGCCGAGCTGCCGTTGCCGACCCTCGAGCCGGGCGCCGTCCTCATCCGGGTGACTCTCGCCAACATCTGCGGCTCCGACCTGCACTTCTGGCGCGGCGACGCGCCGCTCGCGCTGCCGCCGGACGGCTGGATCTTCGGCCACGAGATGACGGGCCGCGTCGCCGCGCTCGGCCCCGGGATCGCGACCGACTCCCTCGGCCGCCCGCTCCGCGAAGGTGACCGCGCGGCCTTCTGCTACTTCTACCCGTGCGGCCGCTGCTACGTCTGCCTCCACGGCCAGCGCGCCGCCTGCCCGAACAAGGTCGGCCGCGCGACCGGGCCGGGCGAGTTCCCCCACTGGGTGGGCGCCTTCGCCCAGTACTACTATCTCCGCCCCGGCGGCTTCCTCTTCCGCGTGCCCGACGAGCTGCCCGACCCGCTCGTCTCCCCGGTGAACTGCGCGCTCTCCCAGGTGATCTACGGCCTGACGCAGGCCGGCCTCCGCTTCGGCGAGAGCATCCTCATCCAGGGCGCGGGCGGCCTCGGCCTCCAGGCCACCGCGGTCGCGCGGGAGATGGGTGCGGGGACGATCATCGTCGTGGACCAGCTCGCCGAGCGGCTCGGGCTGGCGCGCGCCTTCGGCGCCGACCACACGCTGAGCCTCGCCGAGGTGCCGGACCGCCGCGCGCGGGTCAAGCAGGTCCGCGAGTGGACCGGGGGGCGCGGGGCGGACGTGGCCTGCGACTTCGCCGGCTTCCCGCCCGTGGTCCCGGAAGGGATCGAGATGCTCCGGCACGGCGGGACGTATCTGGAGATCGGCTGCATCAGCCGGGGCCGGACGGTCGAGTTCGACCCGTCCACGCTCGTCTGGGGGTCGAAGCGCATCGTCGGGGTCGTGATGTACGATCCCTGGGTGATCCCGCGCGCCCTCGAGTTCCTCACGCGCTGCCGCACCCGCTACCCGTTCGACCGGCTCGTCTCGCACACCTTCCCGCTCGAGCAGATCAACGAGGCCTTCCGCGAGGCGGAGTGGCACAACCGGGAGGGCGCCCCGAGCCGCATCACCCGCGCGGCGCTCACCCCGTAGCCCGCGCCCCCTCCGACGTCCCGGCTCGCGGTCCCGCGCGCGTGTCGCAGCGGCTCTTCACGTTCGGCCTCGTCACCTTCGTCTTCAACCTGGGCGGCGGGCTCATCGCCCCGGCCCTGCCGCTCTACGCGCGCAGCCTCGGTGCGGACTACCGTGACCTCGGCCTCATCGGGGCGAGCCACGGTCTGGCCTTCGCCCTTCTGACCGTCCCGCTGGGGCGGGCCTCCGACCGCTTCGGCCGCCGGGCGCTGCTCCTGCTCTCGGCGCTGGCCGTCGCCGCCGCCGCTGCCGCCTATCTCCTCTCGACGCGCGTGATCGGGCTCGTGGCGGGGAAGGTCGTGGAAGCCGCGGGCTCGGCGGCCTTCTGGCCCGCGCTCGAGGCCTGGATGGCCGAGGAGTTCGCGCGCCGCCCGGGCAGCGCGCTCGGCGTCGCCTACGGCGCGTACGCCGCCGCCTACGTCCTCGGCACCTCCGCGGCCGGCTTCATCATCGAAGGCATCGGCCCGCGCGCGCCGTTCGGGCTCTACCTCGGGACGGCCGGGCTGGCCCTGGCGCTCGTCCTCACGATGGCCGAGCGCGCCGCGCCGGGCGTCTCCGCGGCGCCCGCGCCATCCGCCGCCGCGACCGGAGACGGGACCCGACGCGGCGACGGCGGGCGAGCGGCCCGCCGGCTCGCCTACGGGACCGGCTTCGTCTACGTGTTCGGGCTGGGCACCGTGCTCGCCTTCCTGCCGGCCTACGCGGCGGACCGCGGGCTCGCCCCGTCGGCCGTGGGCCTCCTGCTCGGCGGCTACTGGGTGGCGCGCTTCGTCGGCTCGATCCTGGCCGGGCGCATCTCCGACCGCCTCGGCCGGCGGGCCGTGCTCGTGCCCGCGATGGGGGTGAGTGCCGGCGCCGGCGTGCTCGTCGCGCTCCCGGGGAGCCTGGTCGCCCTGGCCGCCGGCACGGTCGGGCTCGGGATCATCGCCGGGGCCTGCGCGCCGAGCTGTGTCGGGCTGATCGCGGACAACGTGAGGCCGGCCGACCGCGGGACCGCGATGGGGCTCTTCGAGGCGGCCTGCGGCGTCTCGTTCCTCGTCTCGGGGTTCGTCGGCGGCCAGGCGGCGGAAGCGATCGGCCCGGAGATGCCCTATCTGCTCGTCGCCGCGCTGGCCGGGGCGTGGGCCCTGGTCCTCGCGTTCCGCCTCCCCGGCGGCGGCGCGCGCCTCGAATAGCCGCGCGCTCCGCCGCGGACTCCCGGCGTCTCCCTCCGGATCCGCCCCGTCTCCGATCGGATGCAGGGCGACCGACCGGTCGGCGTGGAGATCGCGGCCCGGGCCCGCGCCTCCCGCCCGCGGCACCACTGGCACGACGCGTGCTCGGAGCGGAGCCGATGATGCGGCCCGGCAGGGTCCTCCGCGGTGGGGGCGACTGGCTCGCGCGCCGGCTCGCCGCCCTGGCGGCCGCCGTCGCGGGCGGGGTCCGGCGCCTCGCCTACCGGCGGCACGAGCTCGCCATCGTCGCGCTGCTCGCCGCGAGCCTGCCGGCCGGCCTCGTGGTGGAGACGTGGCGGCGGCGCGCGCCCACCGTGCTCGAACGGGTCGAGGGCGAGCCGCCCCGGCAGACGGCGGCCGCGGCTGCGGCCGTGTCACGCGCCCGCGCCGGCGCGGCCCCGCGAGCGCGCGGGCCGGCGCGCGAGCGCGCGATCGGCCCCGTGGCGCGGGCCGGGCCGCCCGTGCCGCGGGTCGAGGACCGCCCGCTCGACGTCAACCGGGCGACGGCCGACGAGCTGGCGCGGCTCCGCGGGATCGGACCGCGTCTGGCGGCGCGGATCGTGGCGCAACGCGAGGCGCTCGGCGGCCGCTTCGTGTCTCCCCACGAGCTCGCGACGGTCCGCGGGCTCGGGGCGCGCCGCGCGGCCGCGCTCGGCGCGCGCCTGGCGCGGCCGGGCGCGCCGCCGGCTGGGGAGCGGCACGTCGAGCCGCCCGCCGGCGATGCCACGGCGGTCCCCGACTCGCCGCCGTGACCGCGCCCCTCCTGCCCGTCGCGGTGATCTTCGCGGCCGGGGTGGGGCTCGGTCTTCACGCGCCGACGCCGCTCTGGGTCGCCCCGGGCGCGCTCCTGCTGGCGGCGCTGGCGCTGGTCGGGGTGCGGCGCCGCCGGCTCACCGCCGCGGGGGCGGCGGTCTGCATGCTCGTCTTCCTCGCCGGCTGGGCGCGCCTGGCGCTGCCTGATCCGCTCCCGGCGGCGACCGGGCTCGAGCCGGGACTCACCAGCCTCGAGGGCATCGTGAGCGGCGACCCCGAGCGGGACGGCCCGCGGACCGAGCTGCCGCTCCTGGTCACGGGCGTCGTGGGCGGGACCGGCGTCGCGCCGGCGCGCGCCCAGCTGGTCGTTCAGCTCTACGGAGCCGTCCCCCCGCTCCGGCCGGGCGAGGGGGTCCGCCTCGCCGTGACGCTCGTCGCGGCGCGCCCGTTCCGCAACCCGGACCGGGCGGACGTCGGCCACGCGGCCGGGGAGCGGCGCGCGCGGCTCATCGCGGTCGGGCGCGGCGACACGGTGGAGCGGCGGGCCGGCGCGCGCGTCCCCTGGTGGCTCGCCGTCCGGGTATGGGTGCACGAGGTCGTGAAGGCGCACCTGCCGCCCGTATCGGGGGCGCTCTTCGAGGGACTCCTGATCGGCGAGCGCCGTCGGTTGCCGCCGACCCTCCTGGCCGACTTCCGGGCCGCGGGCGTCTTTCACATCCTCGCGATCTCGGGCTTCAACGTCGGACTCGTCGCGGTCGCGGTGGTCTTCGCGCTGCGGCTCTGCCGCGTGCCCTCGCGCGTCGGCGCCGGGGTCGCGCTGGCGGCGCTCGCGGCGTTCGCGGCGGTGGTGGGGAGCCAGCCCTCGGTGTTGCGGGCCACCGTGATGGCCGCGCTCATCCTCACCGCGCGGCTCATCGGGCGAGAGAGCGGCCTCTGGAACAGCCTCGCCGCCGCTCTGGTCGCCCTGCTGGCGCTGGACCCCGCGGCGCTCGGGGATGCCGGGCTCCAGCTCTCGTTCGCCGCGACCGCGGGGATCCTCCACCTGAGCCCGCCGATCCTGGCGGCGCTCGAGCCTCGCTGGCCCCGCCCGCTCGCCGCGGCCGTCGCCGTGTCGGCGGGCGCCCAGCTGGCGGTGACGCCGCTCATGCTCTTCCACTGGAACCAGCTCTCGCTCGTCGGCATCGTCGCCAACCTGTTCGTCGTCCCGCTGGCCGGCGTCCTCACGACACTCGGCCTCGGGGCCGTCATGCTCGCGGTCGTGAGCGAGACGCTCGCCCACCTGCTCTTCCAGACACTCTGGCTCCTGCTCCTCGCGCTCCGCCTGGCCGTCCGGGCCTTCGCCGCCCTGCCGGGGGCGATGGTCCACGGGCCGACCCCGTCCCCCCTCGCGATGGTCGCGGCGACGGCCGCCCTCCTCGTCACGCCGGCCGCATTGCGCGGCCACCGCGGGGCCCGAGTCGCGGCGCTCGGCCTCGCCGCCGTCGCCGGGCTCGGGACGGTGGCGGGATTCCTTCCCGACGGCCGGCTGCACGTGCTGATGCTCGACGTCGGGCAGGGCGACGCGATCCTCGTCCGGGGACCCGACGGCCGCGCGCTGCTCGTCGACACGGGCGGGGGCGGCCCCGGCCGGGCGGACCGGGGCGAGCGGGTCGTCCTGCCCGTCCTGCATCGGGCGGGCATCCGCCGCCTCGCGGCGCTCGCGGTCACCCACGGGGACCCCGACCATGCCGGCGGGCTCGCGAGCCTGGTCGACGGGATGCCGGTCGACGAGGTGTGGGTGCCCGCGGGGACGGAGGATGCCCCGTGGCAGCGCCCGCTGGTGGCCGCGGGGGTGCCACGGCGCGTCCTCGCTCGAGGCGACCGCCTCTGGCTCGGTCCCGTGCTCGTCACCGTCCTTCACCCGCCGCGTGTGGACCGCCTCTCCCCGAGCCCATGGTCGGCGGACGAGAACAACAGCTCGCTCGTCCTCCGCGTCGAGTGGGGAGCGGCGGCGCTCCTGCTGACCGGCGACGCGGAGGCGAAGGCCGAAGGCGACATCCTGGCCGCCGGGCTGCCGCTCCAGGCGTCGGTTCTCAAGGTCGGCCACCACGGGAGCCGGCACGCCTCCTCGATGCCCTTCCTCGCGGCGGTCGCGCCGCGGGTCGCCCTCATCTCGGCCGGCGCCCGGAACCCGTTCGGCCATCCGACCCCGGCCGCGCTGGCGCGCCTCGCCGACGCGGGGGCCGCCCTCTACCGGACGGACTACGACGGCGCGGTCGAGGTCACGACGGACGCGGCGCGCCTCTGGACCCGTCGCTGGGCCCGCCCGGACGGGGAGGAGGAATTCCTGCTGCGCGGCGCGCCCTAGCGCGGGAAGGGCCGATCAGCCGGGGGCGGGAGCGTCACTCGCGGCCGAGCCGAGAACCGAGCAGCCCCAGGCGCGCCGAACGGCGAGGGGCGTGGAGGCCTCGGCCGTGCGCGCGCGCCCG